>JAXHUT010000128.1:0-2640 GCA_034189405.1 Chloroflexota bacterium | reverse complement strand
CAGCCACCAGGGCTTTGTGCGACATTCAACACAGAGCTCATATGATCCTGATCAGGCTGGGGAATAGCTGCCTGGTTGAGCATGACCATATCATATTCTTTTTCCATGACCTTTCCCAGGGTGACATCTTCAGAATGAACAAATAAATTGTGGGTCTCAGGGTCTTCTGTAATTAAGCTCGGTCTTCCCTGTGAAAAGTGGATCCCCATCTCACGAGCACGATCATAAAATTCCTCGTATCCCTTAGAAGGTGTACGAATATCGATGTAATAAATGGTAACATCCACATTTGGGTTCATTTGTTTAAGTAATATTGCATTCTTGATCGAATACATACAGCAGAAATTCGAACAGGCGGGGTTGTAGCGCTTATCTCGTGATCCCACACAATTGATAAAAGCCAATTTCTGGGGAGTCTTATTGTCACTGGGTCGGATAAGATTGCCTGCTGTGGGTCCGGCGGAATTATTCAAACGTTCCATTTCCATAGACGTAATCACGTTGGGATAGCGGCTGTAACCGTATTCATCCATGACACTGGGATCAAAATGGCTGAATCCCGTAGCTACAATCATGGCGCCAATATCTTCTTGAACCAGTTTGTCTTCCTGGCTAAAGTCGATGGCTTCCAATGCACCGCAGGCATCCACACATTTATAGCAATGAATGCAGGCATCAAGATCAATGTTATACACCAGAGGCACCGATTGGCTCATGGGAACATAAGCTGCTTTACGCGGTGCCAGGTTCATATCAAAATAATTAGGGACTTCAATAGGACATACGCTTGCACAATCACCGCAGCCATTGCAGCGATCTGCAATCACGTATTTAGCTTTTTCTCTCAGTGTGACCTTGAAATTGCCGACAAAACCTTCGACTTTTTCAACCTCAGTATAGGTTCGCACATCAATTTGGGGGTGACGCGCCGCGTCAACCATTTTAGGTGCGAGTATTCATATACTACAGTCCATGGTGGGGAAGGTTTTGTTTAGCTGTGCCATCACCCCACCGATCGTCGGTTCCTTTTCCACTAGTATTGTTTCGATACCCTGATCTGCCAGGTCGAGGGCAGCGCTAATACCAGCCACACCCGCACCAATCACCATTGCTTTTTGTGTAACAGGCACTTCGATCATATCGAGCGAGGTCAGAAAACGAGCTTTTGCCACTGCAGAGGCGGTCAGATCTTTGGCCTTTTCAAGTGCGCCTTCTCGGTCATGACCATGGGCCCAGGTGCATTGTTCACGGATATTCGCCATTTCCATCAAGAAAGGATTTAATCCCGCCTCAGAAACGGCTCTCCTAAAAGTGGCTTCATGCATTCTTACGGAACACGCTGATACAATGACACGATTGAGATTGTGTTTCTTAATGTCCTCTTTTATTAAGTTTTGGCCAGAATCTGCGCAGGCGTATAAGGTATCCGTTGCATGCACAACATTTGGTAGCCCTTCGGCGAACGCAACCACTTCTTTGGGGTCAATCACACCGGCAATGTTGGTGCCGCAGTGGCAGATATAAACCCCTATTCGAAGTTCTTCGTTGTTGTTCTCAGATGGTTGTTGACTCATCGGGGATCCCTGGCTTTTTGCGGAAAGTCAAGGCTGCTCTCAATCAGTTTCCGCCGGGTACGCTGCGAACGTTGATCGGGTGTTGTGTATTCAAGAGCATCTTTCGGGCAAATTAATACGCATTGAGGACCACCTTCGACACCCTCACACTGGTCACAGATTTCAGCTAACTTGGTTTGAGGGTTGATCGTAATTGCACCAAAATCACAAGCTTCGATACACCAAGCACAACCATCACACTTCTGTGAATCGATGTGGATAATGCCTGTTTCGGTGTCCTGTGAAAGGGCATCCCTTGGGCAAGCCAAAACACAGGGTGCATTTTCGCAGGTTCGACAGGATACTGCCGTAATCAGGACTTCATCTACGCGCACACTTCGAATGAGACTGCGGTAGGAATTGAACTCTCCGGTCTTTGTGTAAGAACAAATGTATTCGCATAATTGGCACCCGATGCATAATTCCGGGTCACAAACAATATATTTATACTTTGAGGTGGAAGCAACCATTATTTATCTCCTTATATGCCGATTTCTTGTGCGACATCATCCATACCGAGGTCGATGAGTAATTGCTTAGGGATGAGACCTTCTTCATTCCAGCCCTTCGCTTTGTAATAGATATTCTTCAGGTATTTCAGTTCTTCGTCTGTGACAACATGCCCAGCGGAAGGTCCGATGGTCATTGGATCGTGCTTCCAGCGGTAAGGCAGGTCATCGTCTTTTTCAGTCCAACCCTCACGAATGTTAAAGGCTTTTTTAAGGGTATGGGCACGGACACCAATCAAGTCAACATCGTCATAATCGTAGTCCCATCCGGTTGTTGCGTTGATCAGTTTTGCGATCGCCGGCCATGCACCTGCACGGTCTGCTTTGCCCGTGAAACACCGGCGAATGAATTTACAAAGGGGGAGCGTATCGTAAACCGCTGCATATTCTTCTGAGCGGGATGCGACTTCGCCACGGGTTTCATCGATAGTAAAGCGATTGGTCTGACCCTTAATATCCGGGTCATAAGCAGCTGATCGGTTATGACATCCGCCACGTGTACCGGCAGCCAGTCCAAT
>JAXHUT010000127.1:0-4690 GCA_034189405.1 Chloroflexota bacterium | reverse complement strand
CTATGATCTAATTCTTGAAAAATCTGAAGATAACCTACCCCCTGCCCCCTCCCTAAAGGGAAGGGGAGTTAAAGTCCCTTCCTTTTAGGGAAGGGATTTAGGGTTAGGTAAAAATTTTTAGAAATCAATGATTAATGTGCGTCAGGGATCAAAGATCAGCCTTATCCGCTAATATTTTCGAAAAATCTGATGATAACCCCCCTTACCCGGGTGAAATTAGAAATCCATTTGATAAACTCAGGTTCTAAAAAGATCATAAAAAAAACTGAGCGCTCCAGAAATATGGAACGCTCAGTTGCAATCCTTAGAATTGAAAGGGTTTAACCTTGATCCTCTGATGTTTCGATGACATCAACCTTCCTGGCTTTCTTTTTAGCCCGGCGTTTTTTGATGAGCCGAATTAAGAAATAGGCTGCGATACCCAGGGGGATTAAGAAAGGCAGACAATAGATGCCTAACCAGATTGCACCATCGGCAATACTCTGTGATGTTCTTATCAATGCTTCAACCGCTTGTTTAGCGGTACCTTTTGGCTCCCAACCGCCAATTTCAATCGGTTGTAGGGATTGCTTTGGCACAATTTCAATGGTGATGGCAGACAAGTCTGCAGATTCCTCAAGATATTTCATGCGACCTTTGACAATTTCAATTTCGCCACGGTAATAGGTCAGCTCCTCAAAAATATTGAGCACATCCTCCGGATCTCTTGCATCTTCCATTAATTTCACCAGGGCTTCCTCCGCTGCTTCAAGGTTGCGCAGCCGGGATGTGAGATCCGTGTATTCCGCCGTCACATCCTGCCCGGAAACATTTTCAGAGATCACATCCTCTTTAGGATTTGGTGTCATCGCTTTAATGGCTTCCATGATCGAATCAAGATCACCTGCAGGCACCCGAATGGTCAAACTTGCCCGCGGCAAGGGGCCGGAGTCTGTATAAGTTTGGTGCAGATTGGAGCTGACGACAAATCCACCAGCAGCTTCTGCCATCTGGATGACTTCTTTCATTACTTCCTCGGGTTGTTCAACTGCAATTTCCAGTCGGGCATTGTAGACCACCATTCGCTCAATGGCGCTTGCGGTGCCGGTCGAACTATTTTCAAAACCTTGTTCTTCAGAAAGCTCTTGCTTCATCGGAGGTACTTCAGGTGCATAACTTTCCGAAAAACCGCGCTCTTCATCCATAGCTGAATCAGACGGACTCTGGGCAGCGCAGGCACTGACGACCAGGCTTATTATAAGCATAAATAACAATGACAATCTTCGCTTCGTTTTCATTTCATTCTCCTTGTTGTGTTATCTTCTCATTTGTTTTCTATTGATAAGACGCAAAATGTAAAGAAAAAGTTCCTATGAGCAATTCCAAAAGAACTGAGTATCGAATAAGATCGATAAATTTTACCATCCCTGACTCAGCCGTTGGGCATGGCGGACAGGTAACCCCGCCTCCATTATCCTGTTTTGTACATGAACAACATCATAAGGGACACGATGATAAAACCATCGATCACCGTCATCATCATAAATTAAATAAGAGGCTCTGGGATCATGATCACGGGGTTGCCCAACCGAACCCGGATTGAGGATGCTTTTGTGATTCAACATCAGGGGCTGATCAACATCCAGGCCGTACATTCTTGTAGATTTAAGCGCTCCTTCTTCCTGAACATATACACAGGGGATGTGCGTATGACCCACCAAACAAACGGGCGTGTTAAAGGAATCCATGTTTTCCTGCGCAGTGCGAACATCCATTACATATTCCCAAACCGGGCTGTTAGGGCTGCCGTGCACAAGGGTGACATTTTGAAGAACGTGCTTCTCTTCTAAATTCCTTAGCCAGTCTCTATTTTCTGAGCTGATCACAGATTCAAGCCATTGAATAGAGGCTCGCGCTTCGTAATTAAAAGAAAGAACTGAAATTTCCCCAAGAATAGCGGCATCATGGTTGCCTTTAACACATTTCAGCTGGGGTAATTCACGGGCAAGGCTGATACATTCATTGGGGTCAGGGCCATAACCAACCACATCACCCAAACACCACACGCGATCAAAGGGTGCTGCATCTTCAAGCACGGTTTGAAGCGCGGTCAGGTTCGCGTGAACATCAGCGATGATCAGTGTTCGCATGGATTAAGGGAGTGCAAACCGGAAGGTCCACTCACCATCATCCTCTTCAACATCAGAAGCCAATCCAAAAATTGCAATCCATGTGTTGCCCGTTTTCAACGGGAAGACTTCCCCTTCCTGGTTGTAGAATTGGATGGGATGATCTCTTGTAGGGGTCGCCCAGGTGGCATCATAAGCCTGCCCATCACGGAAGATAAGCGCACGCTGTCCCGCCTGGTTATCCCAAATAAAAATATCGTGCATCACCTCGGTATATTCTTCGTAGTGTGCAAACAGCACGATCACATTTGAAAAAGCCAGTTGTTCGTCTGTTAATCTGTCAACCAGGGGGATCATCTCAATGCCCCCACCGGTATTATCCTCAATCCAGCGTAGATACTTGCCGCTCTCTTCATCAAAGCGCCATTCACCGCGATTAAGGGATGTGTACAAAATATTAACCTTATCGCCAGATTCACCATTGGGCGGGACTGCCATATCAAAGGCCATGCCATCCAGGTTATAACGCCGGTTATCATCACCATGCTGCGTGGTATATTTCGTCATTTCCTCAGAATCCGCAAAAACGCTGATGACCGTTTGACGCCCGTCATCACAAATAGCCGGGCAGGTGCTGCGGCCGTTTACAACACGATTATCCAATATATCATAAATATGATCACTGATGGTAATGTAGGCGCTTTCCATGCCAAGAATACCCTGGTAGAGACTAACGATCTGCGGATCAACCAAACGACCCGAGCGAACAGGCCCAATTTGCTCCGCATTTTGACCATAATAAAGTCCCATAAATCGGTTGCTGCCTGCACCCAGGTAATATTCAAAGACCATATCCGCGAAAGACAAACCTGCGTGGGGACGACCGGTCGTCGGAAAATTTGCCACTTTTACAAAAACCGGCCGGCGATTGAGGGTCTCAGGATCACTCACCATCAACCCGGTTAGCGGATTGACATTATCCGGGAAGCCAGATGGCCCAACGGGCCCTATGGTTGCCGTTGGGGTTGGCTCTTTAGTCGGTGTTGCTGTCTCTTCGGGTTCGGACGTATTTTTCGTTCCCGGCGCCTCAGAAGACTCAGGCATTGCCACCTTCGTTTGGGCGGCATACGTGCTCGCCTGTTCTGCCTGAGAAAGGCCTGTCGGCTGGCAGGCGCTGATCAAAATGCCAACTAGAATTAACAAAAGCCAGGTTGTTTTCATCTTAATAAGCTTCATGTGTTTCACCTCTTCAGCGAATTGTGCTGACGTTCATCTTTTCACTTAGTTTGTGTATTTTATCCTAAAAAAGAATTTTTCCACCTTTATAAAAGGTTTCAAGCTCTAATTGTATCAATAATACCAGCAACCATGTCAAATCGATTGAAGGCAGGCATAAAATAGACGCCTTGAAAATCTGACTTTAAGTCCTGAATCAATTCGACGGCGATTCGTGCGCCTTCAGATGCCGAATCTTCACCAGAGTTGGACATCCGCTGTTGGATCGCATCAGGGATGGAAATGCCAGGCACTTCATTGTGTAAGAACCGTGCATGCCGGTCTGTCACCAGGGGTAGAATCCCTACTAATATTGGGACGCTGATCGGGCCGTATAAGTTCCGGTACATCTCAATAAATTTTCTCGCCCTGGCAAGATCAAAGACGGGCTGGGTCAAGAAAAAATCTGCACCGGATCTCAGTTTTTTATGCAAAACATGCATCTCCCGTTCTGGCTTGCTCGGGCAAAGATTTAGAGCAGCGCCAACAAAGAAATTTGTTGGCTGCCCAATTTTACCGCCAGAATGATCAACACCCGCATTGAAACCTTCCTTAATAAGTCGAATTAAACCCGTCGGTACCAAATCATAAGAATCGCTCGCGTCGGGGTAATCCCCAATAGCCGTTGGGTCGCCCATAACGACGAACACATTATGGATCTTCATGGCATATGCAGCCAACAAGTCACCTTGTACACGCAGTAAATTGCGACCTCGTGTGGGAAAGTGCAGTGTTGTTTCAATCTTATATTGTGATTGTATCAGGTGGCAAACCGCCCATGGGCTCATACGCATGCGCGCCATTGGGCTGTCCGCAACATCGATCACATCTGCACCTGCGTCGGCGAGTAACGAAGCACCTGCAAGCCGCTTATCCGTAGATAGTCCTCGAGGTGGATCCATCTCAACAGCGATCACAAATTTCCCATCCTCTAATTTTTGCGCTAGCTGCGATTTTTCCCTAGCAGGGCCTTGTTCGATTTCAGCCCTTGTCTCTGATCCAACTTCCACAGCAATCAAAATGTCCTTGGATGTATTCTCAATTGTTTTGGTGATCACCTCAATATGCTCAGGAGTCGTGCCGCAGCAGCCGCCTATCACAGCTGCTCCCGAACGCCAAAATGATAAAGCATAATCATGAAAATACTCCGGACCAGCCGGGTACATAATACGACCGCCGCTTTTTTCAGGGAAACCTGCATTGGGCATCACTGAAAAGTTTGCCTCGGGTACTGCCTGGTACATTTGCCTTAAAATGTATAATAATTGCGACGGTCCACCAGAACAATTAACACCAATGACATCCAC
>JAXHUT010000126.1:0-3227 GCA_034189405.1 Chloroflexota bacterium | reverse complement strand
CTTCTACGCCGCTGTGTTGTGATTCAAGGAAGTTAATCACCCTGGCATAATTGAGTGCTGACCCACCAAAACGGATGCCATCCATGATGACGCGCATCACAAGCTGGGAATCGTCCACAAGGGCGTCGAAGTATTTGACCCCTCCCACTAGGCTGTCCTGACTTATGGTGGGCAAAGCCATCTTAACCTGTGATTTGTTAAGCTCCTGATGCTGCCATTTAGGCGCCATTAAATCATAAACGATCACACCCATTTTCATCATCTTCGGCTCATGTTCGTTGTCTTTATAGGATGGAAAGATAAATGCAAGTGGATCGACCAAACCATCGGATTCCTTTAATAACCGTTCTCTTTCCCGAACAGATTCTCGGACGACATCGTATTGTTTATTTCTAAGATAGCGGATTCCGCCATGGATCAGTTTCGATGACCGGCTGGAGGTACCAAAGGAAAAATCCTTTGCTTCAAGAAGCAGGACTTTTAATCCCTTTTGTGCCGCCATATTAAAGATGCCAGCACCCGTGATTCCACCGCCAACAACGATAATATCCCAATTTTGATCCAGATCCGTCCAGGTATTTTTTCGCCAGGCTTCGTTGAGCATGTTGTCTCTTTTTAATTTAGTCTAAATCAACCAGTTTTCCGGTGTTCATGATTTGTTTGGGGTCAACATTTCTGATTAAATCCTTGATCATTTGCGTGCCAAGCTTTCCCTTTTCTGCGGACAGGTAATCTTTGTGATCCATGCCAACGCCGTGTTGATGTGAGATGGTTCCACCATGTGCCACGATTGCCTGGCTGGCTGCCGCTTTGAGTTTTTTCCAGCGTGCGAGGGTTTGGTGGGGGTCTTGTGTTCTTCGGTAAAGATAGGTGAAGTATAAAGATCCGCCGTTGGTGTAAACATGAGAGATATGGCTGAAAACCAGAACGGGTTCATTTTCATCTTCAAGACCGGATTCAATCGATCTTAAGACGTCTTTGCGCGTTTCCTTCAGCTTGTCCCAGGGAAGGGCAGTTTCGAGGGTATCCAGTGCGTAACCCAAATCCCATAAGGTATTACGAAGATAAGGGGTCATGAATCGTTTTTCCATCCAGGCTTCTCCAAGATAAAACTTAACCATCATCCCTTGATGGCCCCGTACAATGTGGGCAAGCTGGCGGTCTGCCAATTTATTCGTTGCATGATCGCCGGTCAGACCGTAAATCAACATGCATCGCTGTTCTCTCTGGCCGAATAAATTCAAACCTTTCTTAGCGATTTTGACCAATTTTTCTTCACCCGACAACTGAAAGGTTGTTTCGGTTTCCATGGCATCACTCAGCCGCAGCATAGAAAGTTGCAATTCTGCCTGGGCAATTTTACGCACAGCCTGTGCCCCAATTTCGAAATTCGGGAAGAAAGCTGCGTAAAAGTGTTCTTCTTCCGGCAGGTTACGAATGCGCATGGTCGCTGTTGTGAGAATACCAAGTCTTGCCTCAGAACCCAGAAGGATATGTCGCAAATCTGGCCCGGCAGCAGACTTTGGAACCCGAGGTAGGGTAAGGGGTCCGGAAGGTGTTTCCATATGACCTGATACGAATAAAGGTTCAATGCGACCGTAATGGTAAGATTGCTGCCCAACAGAACGAGTAACAATCCAGCCACCCAGGGTGGAATATTCCCATGATTGGGGAAAATGCCCGAGAATATAACCTTGTTTTTTTAATTGTTCCTCTAGATGTGGGCCGCTGACACCCGCGCCGAAGGTGGCTTCTAAACTTTCTTCATTTAAATTGCGCAGCTGGTTGAGAAATTTTAAATCAACGCTCAACGTCGGTGGGCCTTCACCAGGTGGGGTCAGGTGTCCAACCACGGATGATCCCCCGCCGTATGGCACCAAATTGACCTGGTTTTCTGATGCAAATTGAATGAGTTTCCGAACATCCTCTTCGGATGTTGGATAAGCGACGCCATCAGGAAAGGTGTCAACGAGACCGTCACACATATCGACCCAATCGTTAAGGGATTGGCCGCGCGCATGGCTTAAACGGTCTGCGGGTTCAGTTTTTATGAGAGGGTGGGGTGGGAGTTTGGCATCCGGAACTTTCTTTAATAAGTCTTCGACAGGTTGGTTTCTAAGCGTGGCCGCTTTTCCCACAACTTCTTCAAGGTAACGCTTTGCAGGTTCTGGGACGGGGTAATCCGTCTCCTTATTTCCCCAACCCTGGATCCTTTTCATGGTTTCCTCCTTTTTAACATGTTTATCTTGAATTCGTTTGCTGCCAAAAAATGATGCTGTCTTGCATGACTTCTTCGGTGAGTGTTTTTACCAGGATCGGATCATTTTTCTCTGCAGCCTCTGCAAAATCCTGATAATAAGCCAACGAACGTTGACGTGCTTCGGGGATGGAGAAATATAGAGGTGCTAATTTAAGATAGAGATCATCAAAGCTGTTCAAAATCATTACAAATACTGGGTTGCCGCTCAGAAGTGATAGACGGTGTTGTAATTCCCAATCAAAGCAAGAAAATTTTTCAGCTAAATCGTTTAAACAATCTCGACTCCGTAAAAATTCAATCACATCATCGGAAGCATTTTTTACAGCTAAGGATGAATACATCGGTGCCATGGCTAGGCGAACTTCTAATAGATCCGGCACAAAACGATTCGATAGTGAATCAAAATGTTCTGCAAGCGAATTGAGCACCCCTAAACGACCTTCCTTCCAATAATCTCTAACCCGGGTGGGTTTGCCTTGATGAATTTCAATCCAACCGTCCCTTTCCAATCTCTGCAGTGCTTCCCTTAAAGTTGGGCGGGTGACGCCCAAGGAGTCTGAGAGCTCTCTTTCACCTGGCAAATTGCTGTTGATAGGAAAGGTGTTCGTCAGAATTGCTTTGATCAAGCGAGTTTCTATTATTTCAGCAGGTTTTAAGATCGGTTCCCAGTTTGATTTTGGGTCAGTATCGTTCTGGTAAGTGGTCATACCAGTATTATAATATGAAGTGCATAAAATTACAAGGGAAGGGATTGAGAAGTTGAAAGCTGAAAGGTAATAGCTGGTGGCTGGTAGTTGGTGCGGTGCCTATTTCACCGCACCATTTATGGCATGGGTTTCAATTTCAATCTTGTCTAACTATATGTTAATGGTCAATTGCGACAAATCGGCGGGATGACCCTTACGTCGTACCTCCTCAGCACCTGAAGGTGTTCCGCTGCGCTCCAGGCAGGCGTTCACATCCCGCC
>JAXHUT010000125.1:0-3189 GCA_034189405.1 Chloroflexota bacterium | reverse complement strand
TAGGGGCTCAGCATCGGTAGGGGCTCAGCTGTCTTCGATTTCTCGACACTTCGTGCTGAGCCCCTACACGAATTCAATTATGGGAGATAATTTGTTCGGACCTGACTTACACATTTTCGTATATGAAAACAGCTTATTCACAATTCCCTAATCCCTATTCACTACTCCCCACTCATTACTGTCCTAAGCCTCTCATAATCCCCCGGACGGTCCACATCCAATAATATCCTGCCGTCGACCCAGGGCAGCCAATCCACATCAAACTGGTTAATTACTGCTCTTCCACCCTTATCCCCCGTGACAGCCGCTAGTGCAGAAAATACTTGCCGATCAAACAAGATAGGATTTCCCCTTTGGCCGTCCACCATTGGCGCTGTAATTTGCTTCCGATTCTGTGCGTATCGCGCCGTTAATTGACGGATCAATTC
Source organism: Chloroflexota bacterium (assembly GCA_034189405.1). GTDB lineage: Bacteria > Chloroflexota > Anaerolineae > Anaerolineales > Anaerolineaceae > Brevifilum. The sequence goes on along the minus strand of JAXHUT010000125.1, from coordinate 2,761 downwards.
AGATGAAATTTGAGGTTGATCACTCAGCAAGAACATCACGTTGTCGCATTGCTCAGGGAGCGCCTTCAACCCTGCCTTCATCGACGTCGATTGTCCTTGCTGCCAATTAGGATTGTGAACAATTTCAACCGGCAATTCTTCAAGAGTTCGTCTAACCCGATCATGATAAGCACCTGTGATGACGATCAGGGGCGCTAAGCCGGCTTCTAAGGCGTGCTGTGCCACTTGATAGATGAAGGGCTTACCTTGCCAGTCTAAGAGCTGTTTGGGGGTGTTCAAACGTTCACTACCCCCTGCTGCCAAAATAACCCCGGCAGTCTTGCTGAAAACACAAAAAACCTCACCTAGCAACCCTGGCTTTTCCAGGGACCCAACCAGAATGCGATCATATTTCCCTAAAAGCCTCCTCGCAGTCCACCCGCCTTTGGACAGCAAAATTTGGTTATCAGCCTGGTTGAGGAACAGGGTCTTCACGCAGTGATCCGGGATACTTTTTAAGCCCCCCTTGATTGAACCTAATAAAGTCAGGAGATCAGCCGCTTGAATAATTTCGTTTTCTTTTAGACCTGTAATATCTGAAAAAATCTCCGGACGGTGAACGATATTCGCATCCAACGGCTTCCCCAAGGCAGATAAACCCGCCAGGACAACCACGCGATCCACGCCATTTGGAATGACGGGTTCGTAGTCAGCAGGTGCCTTCAAGGCGTGTTGTTTTGCACCATCGGCTTCAATTAGTAAATTCACCTGAAATTGCCAGCATAAAGATTGTAATTTTTCCAGCACTTCCCCACCCAATCCATGCAGCCGTTCATCTTCATCTGCGGGTCCAGTAACCAGTATGATTTTTCCTTTTTCCAGGATCCCGGCATGAATTTCTTCTGGTTTAGTAACAACCAGATGGGTATCCGCTAAACGCGCTTGCCAAATGCCCAAATGGGTTGTGACGGTTATTATAACTGGAGGATCAATCGCTTTGGCAAGGGCAAAAATGGCGCTCGTTTTCCCACCGGCACCAACAAAGGCGGCTGATTCACCAGGCTTCAAATTTAATGCTCTGGCGAGGATCATCGGAAATTACCCCTGCCAAATTTTCAAACGAATCGATTCCTTGGATAAAATAGCTTCCAGAACGCCGCCGCCAATGGCAAGCGATTTCTCGGAGACAGTCCAGCAGCGAAAAGTCTCCGGTCTTGGATCAACATCACCGACCTTCATGCCCTTTCGAACATGGATGCCTTCGTGAATCAGACCCCGGACGACGCCATCAAAAGGTGCAAGCACATCGACACCATCAACGGATAAAACCGCATCACCAGGCTTAACAGCGTCACCGATTTTTACATGGGCGACGACTTCGCCGCTTGCTGGCGCATGTAAGACACGTTCCTTTGTATAAGCCTCAACCTTCCCAGGGATTCCTGTATCCGCTTGGGGGCTGCCTTCCCAGTAAACCCGCCCCAAAAAATGCCCTCGATTTGTTTCAACCGCGGCGTGACAATTTTCACCAACAACAAATCCGGGTCCCAGCCCGACAATTAAATCTGCCAGGTCTAGGGATAAATCATTGTATTTCTTTCGCATGCGCGCATCGACCAACACAATCGGGCGACAATCTTCTAATAAGCTCAAATCCGGATCAACAATCACCGGGATAATGCTGTTTTCCCAACAACCCCTAATTTGATCAAGATTTTCGATCAACTGACCAGTAACACCTTCGATCTCCGTTTTGCCGTCATAAACCGCCTGTGCAAAGGAAACGGATCGCCGGACTGCCAGGGGTTGTTTTGTTTCGACCACAAGCACACGCATACCAGACCGGAACAACCTCAGGGCAACGCCACTGGCAAGATCACCACCACCCCAAATCAGAACAAAAGATGTCATTTAATTTTACCCAATCCGCGTAATACCCTCTCGGGCGTCAATGGAAATTCATGGAACCAAACACCCGTCGCATCGTGGAGTGCATGAACAATCGCAGGGGCTAAGGGAAGGTATGGCATCTCTGCCATGCCGCGTGCACCGTAAGGACCAAGCGGGTCTGCCAACTCTAAAACAATGGATTCAACTTCAACAGGAATATCCTGAACGGTAGGGATCAAATATTTAGAGAGCATATCGGTCACCACATAGCCATCTTTTTCGATGAAATTCTCCATCAAGACATAGCCTGCAGTCTGAACAATACAGCCTTCAATTTGACCTACAACCTGCATCGGGTTGATCGCTTTACCCACATCATTAGCACAGTAAACTTTCAACAAACGGATTTCACCCGTTTCTGTATCCACTTCCAATTCCACATTTTCTGCAACATATCCATAGGTGATATTTGGAATACACTCACCCGTTTCAGGGTCCATATGGGTTGTGGGTGGGGCATGATAGGTGTACTCAACCTTAACCGGACGTTCCTCCCCCCGCCATTTTTCAAGGGCTTTTTCAGCAGCGCCTTTAATTGAATTACCAGCCATGAACGTCATTCGGGAAGCAGAAGTACTGCCAGAATTACCTGTAAAAGCCGTATCAGAAACTATCAGATCAATCCGCTCAGGCGGGACATTCAGCGCTTCAGCAGCAAATTGCTTAAACACCATGTGGGCACCCTGACCCACATCAGCGCCAGCATGATGAAGGACGACTCGCTCAATTTCCTCATCACCAAATAATTCAATAATCGCATGGCAGGTCTCAACCCCGCCATATGAAAAGCCTACATTTTTATACGCTGCTGCAATACCCCGTCCACGTTTGA
>JAXHUT010000124.1:0-5717 GCA_034189405.1 Chloroflexota bacterium | reverse complement strand
GAACTGACCCAGTTTAATGAACACATCTACTTCGTGATGATTACAAGCTTGTTGGGGGTTGCTGCTTCCAGAGGTCCATTTAATTGGCGATTCTTCATCCTACTGCCGGCAAATGTCCTGACAGTGAGCTTTGCCCACATGCTTGTTTATATTAATGAAGCCCCGGATGACGCGCTCTCCGACAACCCCACCAGATTAAATCCCATTGCCACGGGTCTGATTTCACCCGGTGCTGCAAAAAAAACAGCGACCTTGATCGGGCTGCTTTCCGTTGTCCTTTATGCTATCTTAGGATTTAAGCCGCTGTTCTTTGGCATAATCAGCTTGTTATTAGGGTTGTTTTATTCATTCCGCAATTTTCAACTAAAGAACCTTATTATCTTTGATGTCCTTTCCCGGTGCCTGATGTTTGCCGGGCTTCAATATTTATGTGGTTTTTTCACTTACGCTTCAAATATCAATCACATCTGGTTCTGGCCTTTTTTATGGGTCATTTCTGTCGGTTTTTTCCGTGAAGGCTGTCATAATCCACACAATTTAAGAAGGACAAATAAGCCCCATTATCAGCCATCACTTCCAAATCCTGAGAATCGTTTCAGACAAATACTGATCATATTTATGTTGGGCTTTGGTATCTTATCAACCATCATCACTTTTTTTCTGATCAATTTAATCCCAGATTGGACGCTTTTCTTGATGACTGGTTTATCATTAATTTTTATAATTCCGTCATTACTTGACATAAAAAAAGGGGCAGCGCACCAAACCACCTTTGAGTTATTTCGAAAGCCCATTGCGCGCGCTATCGCACTTGCCCTCCTGCTTGATGAGCTGTTACCCTGGATAGACAACTTAATCGGGTCAGGAATATTCACCTGATGCCCCCACCGTGAACAGGATGATTATGAACAATAAACACATTGCATTGCCCGAACTTCGTTTGCTGACACCCACCGATTGGCAGGACTATGAGCTTCTCGATTCTGGAGATGGCGAAACCCTTGAACGCTTCGGTCCCTATAAACTGATCAGAAGTGAACCCCAGGCTATTTGGTCACGCACCCTTCCAAAAGACCATTGGGATTCAGTAGATGCCATAATGGTGCCCACCCAAAGTGAATATGGGGGATACTGGGAATTCAAAAACCCGGTTGAACAACCCTGGATCATTGATTATAAAGGTCTCAAGTGTGAAATCCGCCTATCCAAATCACGGCACATAGGGGTTTTCCCGGAACAAGCCAGTCATTGGAATTGGATTGAATCTCAAATAAAAAACTCGGGACGCCCCTTGCGCGTTATTAATCTCTTCGGTTACACAGGCATGGCAACTGCTGCAGCCGCCAGAGCCGGTGCACATGTGACCCATGTCGACGCATCAAAGCATGCAGTTGCCTGGGCAAGCCGAAACTTAGATATCTCCGGTTTAAGTAATGCGCCGGTACGCTGGTTGGTGGAGGATGCCCGAAAATACCTTAAACGTGAGATTAAGCGAAAATCCTATTATGACGGAATCATCCTTGACCCGCCTAAATTTGGTCGGGGTCCCAGCGGCAAAGTTTGGGATTATTTTGAAGACATATCAGATTTGCTGAACCAATGCCGGCGAGTGTTGTCATCTCAGCCAAGATTTATCTGTTTAACCTCCTATGCCATCCAGGCATCTGCCCTTGTACCGCATCAAGCTGTACAGGAGATCATGCGTGCTCATGGTGGTTCAATTGTAAGCGGTGAGCTTGTCACCGTTGACAGCAGCGGCGGGCATATTCTATCCCATTCTTTGTATACTCGCTGGTCATCAGATTAATTAATAAGGAGACCCAATGCCTAAAAACATGAACTTTACACTGGTAGGCCCAAGGGTGGTGGCTGAGGCAATCATCATCCGTTTAATTGAGCATAATTTCGTCAAAGCATCAAATATTACAGCAGCAGGACCGCGTTCAGAAATATTGCAGGAGCTTGAATCCAGATACCAGATACACTCCAATCTTGATAATGCCGTCGCTGTCCAGGGTGCCGATGTGATCATCCTTTGTATCAAACCTCAAAAATTAACTGAAGTCATGGAAGATCTTAATCATCAAATCCCTGAAAATGCATTGGTCATCTCCATTGTGGCGGGCGCTACACTGGATACATTAACAGAAGGTCTCAACCATTCTGTTGTCGTTCGATCAATGCCGAACACACCAGCACAAGTTGGTGAAGGGATGACAGTTTGGACGAAAAGCTCCCAAACTACTCAAGAACAGCAAATCCTGGCACAGAAAATCTTAAGTTCTTTAGGACAAGAGATTTATGTTGAAGAAGAAAGTTATATCGACATGGCAACAGCAGTTTCCGGGACTGGACCTGCTTACATCTTCCTATTTGTAGAAGCCATGATCGATTCTGGCGTTCATCTCGGACTTCCCCGGCGTATTGCTGAAAAGATGGTTCTTCAAACCATTAAAGGATCCATTGTCTATTATAACGAAAACACAAAACACCCGGCACGATTGCGCAACCAGGTCACCTCACCTGGCGGCACGTCAGCCACCGCACTTTATTATTTAGAAAAAATGGGATTTCGAACCGCGATTTCTCGTGCTATTTGGGCGGCTTTTACCCGCTCACAGGAATTAGGCAAAGGCCAAAAACACCAAGATCCGGAGAAAATATGAGCCAAAGGTCACAACGCGAGCTTCTAAGATTATCTTCACAAGTCGGTTGTCTTCTCAAGGAACGGGGATTAACCATTGCCACCGCCGAATCCTGCACAGGAGGGCTGCTTAGCCATATTCTGACGGGCGTGTCCGGTTCATCGTGTTATTTCATCGGGGGGGTTATCGCTTACAGCAATCAAATCAAGGAACAGGTCTTGGGCGTATCTGAGGCGACATTAATTGGGTGTGGTGCCGTCAGTGAACAATCTGCCAGGGAGATGGCAGAAGGGATTGCGCTTAAATTTAATACGTCCATCGGTCTTTCCACGACAGGCATCGCGGGCCCAACAGGGGGAACGCCTGAAAAACCCGTTGGATTGGTCTGGCTTGCCATCCATATGGATAATGCAACCCACGCATTTAAATGCCTTTTCAAGGGAGAACGAAATGCCATAAAAGGGGACAGCGTTAAGGAAATCCTGACACAGCTTCTAAAAATTCTCGAATCATCCGATTAACACAAACTCAAAGGCTCGATCAGGCTCAAGAAATCTCGTAAATCTGGGTCTAAGCCTCTTCCACTTTTGAGACTAAAACACGATCAACCCGCCGCCCATCCATATCCACAACCTCAAATTCATACCCCGCATATCTGAATTTCGCACCCGTTTTCGGGATGCGACCCAACTGGCTCATCACAAAGCCACTCAATGTCTGGTAACCTGAGCGCTCCTCACCCGGCATCTCAGAAATATCAAGAATTTCTTTGAGTTGATCGATCACAATCAAACCGTCAAATAACCAGGAGCCGTCTTCGCGCTGAAATGCCAGGGATTCCTTATCTTCGCTGTCCTCAGGGATTTCACCTACAATCGTCTCAAGAATGTCATAGTCGGTGACCATACCGGTAATTCCACCGTATTCATCCACCACCATCGCCAAATGCACCCCGCTGGTCTGAAAGTTCTCTAATGCCTTAAGTGCAGCCATATTCTCGGGGAGATAAATAGGCTCTTCAATAAATTCACGTAAATCAAAATCATCATCCTCAGGCTTGGCATCCAATAAATTTCGGACATGCACGTAACCAAGGACTTTATCCAAGTCACCATCCGCAACCGGGATTCGGGAATGGCGTGTCTGTGTAATTTGTTCCCAAATGCGAGCATTCGGTGCGTTAATATCTATCCAGGTCATTTCCATGCGAGACGTCATCAAAGCTTCTACCCGGCGATCACCCAGACGAAAGATACCAGAAACCATATCCCGTTCGGCTTCTTCTATTAAACCAATATCCCGCCCCTCTTCAATATAGCTTCTGATCTCCTCTTCCGTGATGGAAGGCCCCTTGTCCGTGTTGATCCGCAAAATTTTTAACCCAAAATTCGTCGAAACACTCAACAACTTTGTCAGGGGTCGGAAGACTTTAGAAAGGAATCTTATGGCGGGGGACAATTGTGTTACGACACTTTCAGGTTTGCTAACTGCCAACCTTTTGGGTATGAGTTCACCAAGGACAATTGAAAAATAGGTGATGATGATCACGACAAATATCAACGCGATCAAATCTGCCTGAGGCGCCAACCAGGGAATCTTCACAAGCAGCTCAGCCAGGGGTCCCGATAGCCTGGCACCACCAATACCGCCCGCCAGGGTGTCAATCATCGTGATCATAATTTGGACCGTGGATAAATACTGCTGGTTTGGATCACTTAATAAGAATAACGCGTCAGCAGCACCCTTTTTCCCTTCTTCAACGCGCTGCTCCAGGCGTGTTTTTCTTGCCGCCACCATGGCAATTTCATACATCGCAAAGATCGCGTTAAAAAAGAATAAAACAAATATGATTAGAATATTACCCAAAATGAACATTATTTCTTTTGACCTCTTTTACACTTTCGAATTAACATTTACGCTCAATTTTCTATAACAATCTACTAAAAACGCCTGCAAAAGGTGAGCCCCACTACGTGGAGGCTTCCAAAATAGAATAAATGATTTTGTGCTCACATTATACAAGACATTAATTGAACGGTACAGCACCAACCGGATAACCTGTCAAAGGCAGTACTTTTTCCGATTTCGCTGGATAAACCTTTGATCCAATGATTTCTGATAACGCCTCATTATCCACACGATTCTGACCAGAACCTGGACAATGACAAATACCGTCTGACTTTCAGTTTCATACACCAGCGGTTTCACAACAGCACCCGGCGAGCATCATTAAAGCCTGGCAGCCCTGTTCAGCATGATCAGCACTTTGGTTAAAAACTCGAGTTTCATAACTAATACCCGATTTATTGCATACCCCAAGAACTTTGTTTTCATTGTCGGAAAAATCAACAAAATTAGAGGGAATCACAGAGACAAATCCTTCACCCTGCGCTGATAACCAGGTCCTACATATGGGGATCGGGAATTTGATTCCAGGTTGATCGCCTTCACAGCATACCCGTGCTGATCATAAAATCCTTTTGCTACTTGATTATCAAGATCAACCATTAATGCCAATTTTGAAAAGCCAGCACCCTTCGCCTGTGCTTCGACGTGCAGTATTATTTTCTCAGCTATCCCTCGGCCGCGATACTTCTTTCTCACCACCAAGTTACTCAAAAAGAATTCATCCCGGCTTGTCTCCTTCAGGAAAACCAACGGCCACACCCTGAGGATGAATGCTAACTTCCCTCGGAAGGAATACTCCCGTAGAATGAGCTTATTCAAACGACGGTTAAGTTTGCCGATCATCTTTCCGGGAAAAGCAATCACCATGCCCGCCGCACGTTCCTCATACATCGCTATTTGCGCAAATTCAAAACTGAGGCGATGCCCCGTGATTGCGAAAATTTCCGAAAGGATTTTCTTCGCTCGCCTTTCATCCCCCAAACCAATGATAAAGGTCGCTTTTTTTGAAAAGGTCTCAAATAACAATCGGCTTGCCAGGGTTCCATCGGATGGTTTGGCCGGTTGGAAATGGATCTCATCTGTAAAAAGCTGTTTTCCTGTCATTATTTAACGTGAATTAAGGTCAGGTTACAAGGTGATCAGGAAGGAAATTAACCTTGTTCA
>JAXHUT010000123.1:0-5459 GCA_034189405.1 Chloroflexota bacterium | reverse complement strand
TGCAACGGTGTATCCCCGACTCTCAACGTTTAGTGCCAGGTTCCGCCCCATAACACCCAGGCCAACAACCCCAAATTGTGCTTTTGACATTATTACTCCTCGATAATTTCATTTTATTGTTAAAATAATCTCATCAATCAACAAACCCATAGAACAAGGGTAGCGGCGCAACCTCTTCTTTCACAATATTAACAGCGCCTTCCAGTTTTGGCTTTGCTTCCTCGACGGCATCATCATCACGGGCATGGATGATAAACAAAGGTTGTCCATTTTCAACGGCATCACCAACCTTCACCAACACTGAAACACCAACCGCTGGATCAACAGGATCCCCCTTCTTCAACCGACCTGCACCCAATACGACCGCAGTCTCACCGACTGTTCGAGCATGAACCTCTGCAATAAAACCGCTTTCTGGTGCTTCGATCACCGTTTTTATAGGCGCTTCCGGAAGCAATTCCGGATGGTCAATCACACGAACATCGCCTTCTTGTGCTCGAACTAATTTCTTCAGGTATTCAAAACCAGTGCCTGATGAAATCGATTCTTCAGCCATCTTCCGTGCTTGGTCTTTTGTTTCAGCTCGTTTTCCCAACACCAGCATCTGGCTGGCAACCACCAGGCAATGCTCTGTAAAATCAGCAGGTCCTTCCCCATTTAGGGTTTGAATCGCCTCTTTCAATTCAATCGCATTCCCAACAGCATTCCCCAAAGGCTGGTTCATGTCCGAAAGCAGGGCTGTAACATCCAGCCCACTCAACGCACCGATAGACACCATAAGATTCGCCAGCTCACGGGCTTGGTCAAGGGTCTCCATAAAAGCGCCATTGCCAACCTTCACATCCAAAAGAATAGCTTGCGCGCCCGCTGCTATTTTTTTGCTCATAATGGATGACGCGATTAGGGGAATGGACTGCACCGTGCCGGTCACATCACGCAAAGCATAAAGCTTGCCATCAGCAGGCGCTAAATCCATGCTTTGACCCGTCAGCACCATACCCAGGCTGCCTAATTGGGATAAAAATTCATCCTTTGTGAGGTCTGTTCGAAATCCAGGGATTGATTCCAATTTATCAAGAGTTCCGCCGCTGAAACCCAGACCACGCCCTGACATCTTACCAACGGGTAAACCGCATGCGCGAACCATGGGGACGACGGCAATAGAGGTCTTATCACCCACGCCGCCGGATGAATGTTTGTCAACGGCGATATCCACCACGCCGCTTAAATCCAATCTATCCCCGCTGTTTGCCATTGCCAGGGTTAAATGCGTTGTTTCTTCCGGTGTCATGCCATTCAACAACACAGCCATCGCCCAGGCTGATGCCTGGTAATCCGGGATTTCATCGATTGTATAATTTTCGATAAAGAAATTTATTTCTTGTTCCGATAAGACTTTCCTGTCACGTTTTTTACCAATTATATCGACTGCTCGCATATCACACCTCCAAAATTAATTCTACCGTAAAAGAAAAAACCGCAAGGATATCGGTAAAAATACCTTTATACCTTACGGTTAAGTGTTCAAATTATTTATTGATCATCCTTTGGGTCGAACAGTGACCTTCCGCTTTGGATCTTCCCCAACACTCTCCGTTTCCACATTGGGATTGTCCCGCAATTCAATATGAATAATACGCCTTTCATTGGGGGGCATGGGTTCAAGGGCCTGTTTCCGTCCCGTGCTGACAACCTGGTCTGCAATCCTTCGAGCGAGTTTTCGCAGTTCATCCTCGCGCCTTTGACGATAATGCTGGACATCAATTTGTAATGGCACCCAGCGTCCCAATTCACGGCCAACAACCAGGCTGGTGATAAATTGAAGCGCATTTATGGTTTCAGCTTTGCGTCCAATTAAAAAGCTAAGATCATTACCTTCTATATCGATCAAAACAGGCTGAACCCGGTTTTCCTCACGCTCGCCTAATCTAACAGATACATCAGCAACGACACGCATCTTTTCAAGAATGATGTTTATCGTTTCCCGGGCAATGCTGACTTCTTCAGGCTCCGGCTCATCACCAATTTTACGACCTTCCTCAACCTCTTCTGGAAGCGCTTGATGGGAATCCACCATTTCAACCTTTTTTTCCGGCTTTTCTTTCTTTTCTGAAGCCCCTTTGATCTTCAAAGCAATCCGTGCCTGACGAGAACCTAAGCCGAGCAAACCCTTCTTGCCTTCATCCAGAACCTCAACAACAATATCCGCCGGTGTTAAGCCAAGTTCCTTCAAGCCCTTTTCTACTGCTTCTTCAACTGAGGGGGCGATGACCTCCAGCTTTGTTCGTTCTTCTGACATAATTAATTCCCTTACATAAATAACCGATTAATAATTAATAAGTCTTAGTTGTTCTTCTTTCGCTTAGGTCTTTTCCGTTTTGGCATTCTCATCTTACCACGGGACGAATCTTCTATTTCATCCTTTTCAACCTTGGGTACATCCGCTGCCTTGGCGTCAAGGACAACGGGTTTCTTTTTATCTGGTGTTTCTTTTTTATCTTCGTCCTTTTTCAAGAACGGGAAGATATTTGCCCAGTTGGAGCGACCCAACAAAGAATATTGAACAATACCAAAGATGTTGCTCACCAAAAAATAAAGCGCTAATCCGGAAGCCAGTGAATAGGACATAAAACCCATCAATAACGGCATATAAATGCTCATCGATTTGGACATCATTGCAGCCTGATCATTACCATCTGAAGGCGGTTGAATTAACTTGGATTGCAAGAATGTTGTGATGACCACCAGTATCGCCAATAATGGGATGGACAACCCAAAGAGATTGATCCGTTCAGGTTGACCCAGATCCATCCAGAGGAATTGATTTTCAAGAGGTAGTAATTTCGCCGCATTATTTAACCAGGGGTAAACAATGCGTTCCAATCGAAACAGTTCATAAGGCGAAGCAGCCATCGCCCTGATCACACTCTGATAAAGGCCAATAATCAAAGGAAACTGGATCAATGTCGGCAAACAAGAACCCATTGGGTTAACACCATGTTCCTTATAAAGCTTCATTTGTTCCTGCGCCAGGCGTTCCTTATCATTTTTATACTTTTCTTGCATCTTTTTGTAACGTGGGTCTTCTTGCAGATTCTGCATTGATTTCGTTGCTTTAAACTGCTTAACCGTCAGGGGGTGCGTTAGCAAACGGATCAAAACTGTAAAAAGAATGATCGAGACGCCAAAATTATGCACCAGCGAATTAATCAACAACAATACATTTACAAAGGGTTGGATAACGATCGTAGTCCACATAATAGGTTCCTCTAATTCTCTGGGGTTACAGACCAGCGCTGAACACCGGACAAGTTGAATGCATATACCAGGTTCTCACCGCCAACTGTCCCCACGACAAGGTATTCATTATTCGCAACGGGAGCCTGGAAAATCTCACCCGCCAGGGTGGCTTCCCATTTTGAACTGCCATCAAAGTTGAAGGCTTTTATCAAGCCTTGTTGTGTGGCAAGCACGATCCCATCTTCTAAAACGGTCACGCCACCAACCGCAGATCCTTCAAATTCCGTCTGGAAAGATGACTCGCCATTGGACGGATCCAGTGCATATAAATTTCCGGCAGCATCGGCAAAATACAATAAGTCATTCGCAATGGCAGGGCTGCCCCAAATGCTGTCTTCTGCCTCAAAGGACCATATTTTTTCACCATTCGATGTATCGATGGCGACCAAATCATTTCCAATAGAACTGGCATATATCGTGCCTCCGTCGTCACTTAATACGGGAGAGCCAACAACTGCGCCCGCCATTTCAATAGACCAAATCTCTTCACCCTCTTTTGAAATAGCGTAAACAAAATGGTCCATCGCTCCCAAATAAATTACGTCCTCTGTAATTCTGGGTTTTGACCACAGATAATGACCGGTTTTAAATGACCAGACCAACTCACCATTCTCATTTATAGCGTACAGGTTACCGTCATCTGATGGAGCATAAATCACACCATCTCCTTCAGCAGCCTGACCAATAAAATACCCCTTAGCTTCCGAGAAGGTCCATTCGGCTATACCAGTCTCAATATCAATTTTATGAAATTTATTCGCCAGGTCACCAACATAGACAAAATTTTCTGTCAGCAGTGGTTGGGAATAAAACATCACCTGGCTGCTTGCTTCTCCCGGGAAACGCCAGTCCACTGAACCGGATTCAGCGTTAAGGCGGTAAACAAAGTTGCCATAAGCCACAAAGACATATTCATCAGATATGGCAACACCGGGGCTTCCCGTCACTCTTGGACCGGTAGCACATGCACTCAGTAGGAGCATTAACCCTAAAAGGAGCGTTATGATAATTAATTGGGATTTTTTCATTCTTTTTCTCTTCTCAAATTAAATCAGGGCAGTGGATCAAAACCACCCGGATTGAAAGGATTACAACGTAAAACCCGCTTGATTGCCATCCAACCACCTTTGAGGGCGCCATATTTATAAATTGCCCGGTAACCATAATGGGAGCAGGTTGGATAAAATCGGCAGGTATCTGGGGGCAGGATGGGTGAAATGATCATCTGGTACAGTCGTATCAGGGTAAGTAAAATCCAACGTGGGAGTGTCTTCAAACGGAGCGGCAGCTCCCTTAATAAAGGTTCACTATTCGGTTGTTGACAAGAATCACAATTCACAATCAATTCACTTTATCTTTTATCAAGCCCGTCTTATTTAGCAGTGATTGAAGCACATCCACTAATGATTGATATTCAATGTCTAAAATGGGTTTTCGAGCGATGATTACAATATCAAAACCATTATGCAAGCTATATTGAAAACCCTGGAAGGCAGATCTTATCCTTCTTTTAGCTAAATTTCGCTGGACAGCTCCCCCAACAGACCGTCCAGCGATGACTGCTATTCGATTTTTCTCTAATTTATTCGATAAAAAACATAAAACAATCGCTTTGTGTGCACAGGATTGACCTTCTTGGCGCACACGTTTGATATCTTCACTGCGGGTTAATCGAGAACGTCGCTTCAATCAACTTCCTATTCAGCAGGATAATTAACGTCGTTGAATTTCGTAGGGTCTGGTAATCTACCATCGGACCTTTTTTACGTGGTTATTCGCCTTTTTGGCCAATTCATGTCGACCCTTCGCTCGGCGTCGTTTCAAAACTTTTTGTCCGCCCTTGCTCTTCATTCGCGCACGGAATCCGTGAACCCGAACGCGACGTTTTCGCTTAGGCTGATATGTTCGCTTTGGCATTTTCAATGAGACCTTTCTTTAATGTTTTTCTTTCTTTCCTAACACTCGCGCATTAAGGACAGCCAACAATTATACCGTAAGCCCATTCCATGGTCAAACAACGCAACGGACACAACGCAACGGAGGGTGTTGAAAAACAAATAACAGCCTTTCGGGAAAATTTTCTGAATGATTTTAAAGCTAATGGCTTCGGAATTGATGTGAGATTCGTAGGGCGGGATGTGGTTTTCATCCCGCCGATT
>JAXHUT010000122.1:0-9377 GCA_034189405.1 Chloroflexota bacterium | reverse complement strand
AATGAATCTCATTATTCTGATTATGAAAATTTTGCCGAATTTGGCAAAATTTTCATAATCAGAATAATGAGATTCATTATGTCAACCAATCAAAATAAACGTGAATTATTGCGTCAGAAAAGAAAAGCGCAGCAGCGAAGAAAAATCTACCTTACTGCACTCATTATTATCGGGGTTCTTGTAATTTTCGGTTTGTTTGCCTTCCTGCCAAATTTAATCTCAAAATCAGCCAACTATGGGGCCAGTCAGGGTTTCGCATTGGGAGACCCGGGTGCACCGGTGAAGGTCGTTGCTTTCTCAAGTTATTCTTGCGGTCATTGTAAAACTTTTTCAGAAAGACTTGAAAAGGATTTCATAAAAAATTACATCGAAAAAGGGATAGTATATTATCGTTATGTTAACCTGGCGTCTAATAATGAACAATCAAAAAATGCTGCAGAAGCATCATATTGTGCAGCAGACCAAAATAAATTCTTTGACTATAAAAGTCTTCTTTACACCTATGCAAGTGCATCAGACGGCTTTTCCACGGAAAACTTAATTAGATATGCTAGAACTGCAGGACTAGACGCTGAAGAATTTGAGGCTTGCCTATCGAGCGATCAATACGCAGAATCCTATCTTGAGGATCGCCGCTATGCTCAATCCGTTGGTGTGACTGGGACGCCAACATTTCTTGTCAATGACCAACTTGTCTACAGCAGTGAATTGATCGCGACTGTCGAATATTTTCTATCCAAATAACCAGGTAGATATATTATGGCTCGTGAAACTTTCGATTAACAAACTACAAACCCCCAAAAAACTGTTCAATAATAAACACAATCAAAGGTGTAATTAAAAGAGCGGGTAGAAAACTGCCCGTTCGAATTTTTTTAATGGTCAATAGGCTGCTCAGGGCAATAGCCATTAGAATCAACCCGCCTACCGCAGTCATCTCTGTCATCATCCCTATCGAAAAGTATTGACTGAAAAAACCCGACAACAAACTGATCAAACCCTGATAAATGAGAATGGATAATGCCGAAAAAGCAACACCTATTCCCAACGTTGATGCAAAAGCAATCGAGGCAAAACCGTCCAATATTGCTTTTATGGTCAGCATTTCATAATCGCCGGTCAAACCATCCTGAATTGAACCTAGAATAGCAATTGGCCCAATAACAAATACAAGTGAAGCCGTGACAAACCCCTCAACAAAACGCCCGTGTGATGGGCTCTCCTTGCCACTCTTCATAACTGCATTTCTTAATGAAACCCCAATTTTTTCAAGCCCCTCCTCTATTTGCCACCATTCACCTAACAGTGCACCGATTAACAATCCACCCAGGGGCACAAGCGCATTTTGTGTGTCAATAAATGACATTAATCCGTACCCCAAAGTAAACAAACCCAATCCGGCAATAATCGTTTCTCGCAATCTTTTAGACAAACGACCGCCAATCAAGACGCCAATCAAAGAGCCGGCCAGAATCGTCCCAACATTGACTAATGTACCGACCACACTATGCCCCTTTTACCAATCGAATACCAGGACCAGACAAAGACGCTTCATAAACTTCAAGTATAAATATTAATGAGGACAATCGGTTCAAATAAGCAATCAAAACTTCTTTTTGAATTTCTTTTGCATCAAATAAGGCAATCGTTTTTCGTTCAGCACGTCGAACAATTGTGCGCGCAAGGCTTAATGCACCGCTTGATGGGTTTTCTCCGGGAATAATGAATTCTCGCTTTAAGTCCACATGGGATTCAATCACGCTTATTTTTTCTTCCAGCCATTGGATTTCATTTTCACCGATTTTATCAAAACGATCGCTGATTTCCGACGATGCTGATAGCTCAGTCATCAGAAAATAAAGTTGTTTTTGGACTTCCAAGAGGGCATCTTTTGTATCCTGCCCGATTGAAATCGACCTGGCAAAACCAATCGCAGCATTGGCTTCATCCACACTGCCAACAGCTTCAATTCTCAGAGAGTTTTTTGAGATTCGCCCTTCACCCAAATAGCCTGTATCGCCAGTATCCCCTTTTCCAGTATAAAATGGTGCCATCTCACAACCCCTAATCAATAATTTCGGTTGCTTCAATGTCCTCGTTTCCATTCGTATCAACACCTGATAGAATGTACCAATCATGAACATTGTTAAACCGGTCGCTTGGTTCAAAAAGCGGACCCAGGTTGATGTCTTTAAGATCGTTTGTGACAGCGTATGTGTAAACAGAATAAAAAAGTGGCAGTGAAGGCAGCTCTCGCATAAACAACACCTGGAAATTTCGATAAAGACGTTCTCGTTCGCCAATGTCAGCCGTCATCCGTGCCTGCTCTAAAAATTCACTTGCCGAACGGTTATCCCACTCTGCATAATTTTGACCTGATTGAATCTGTGCCTGACCCCAAAATGGGTACGGATCTGGGTCAGGGGAACGTGTGTAGTTGATATCAACCAGGGCAGTTTCATAATTTCGTAATGAGAGGTCTTCTAAAACGTTCTCATAAGATTTTGACTCCAAAGACACATCAATACCAAGCTCATTCCAACTGGATTGAATCAGTTCAGCGATTTGTGTATGCTCCGGGGTATCTGGATGCAGCAAAGTAAGCGCAATATCCAAATCCGTTTCACTTTTGTAAATTTGAGCCTCTTCATCAAAGGTCACACCTGTTGATTCAAACAGCTGTTTTGCCTCGATCACATTAAAAGGCACCTTTTCTAAATCATTGTAATAAGCCCACGTACCTGGCAATATTGTGCCAGTCGCCTGCACTGCTTGTCCATTAAACACTTGTTCTATGATCTTATCTCGGTTAATTGAAGACAGTAGAGCCCGCCTGAAATCTGGGTTTTGAAGAAAACCGACCTCAGGATTGTTTAGATTTAGATAAATCATCGTTAGAAGAGGTTCTCGTGTTGTGTAAATGGCTAAATCGGGCTCCGATAAAACATCCACCAAAATGGATGGATTCACCTCGCCGATGCCCTCCACTTCTCCCTCTTGATAAGCGGCAAGCGCTTCTTCTGAACTTGGATAATAACGGAAAATAAATTCATCCAGGTAAGGACGATCAAGAAAATAGGCATCAAAAGCTTCAAGAACGACTCCTGCAATTTCTTCATTTTCTACAATAAGACGTTGAAAACGAAAAGGTCCTGTCCCCACAGGCGCAAGGTTGAAGGGGTGGTCTACCAAATCTTCCATACCAAGTCCACCCAGGATATGTTCAGGAAGGATACCAAAACTCAAGTAATCCAAAAATGGTGCAAAAGGTTCTGGCAGTAGAAACTGAATCTGGATATCTGACAGGGCAACAACCTCAACTTCCGCCCAAAAATTCCGATAATCCTCCGGAATTAGATTATGCTGACTTTGAAGCAGCCCAAGGGTATATAAAACATCCTGACTGTCAAAAGGTTCACCATCGTGCCAATACACATCCGTTCGCAGGCTAAAATTATAAACCGTACCATCTTTAGAAACGCCCCAGGATTCCGCTAATTCGGTTTGTGGAATACCTCTTGAATCAAAATTCACCAGGCTGTTGAAGATCAGCTGATCAACAGCGCGATCTGGCTCATTGTAAATATCCAAAAACGGATTCAACCGCATAAATTCACCAACCAATGCTTCGGTATAAACACCTCCAGAAATAGGGGCTGGGGTCGATCGGGCTTCTTCACCATCATCCATTTGCTGAATAATTAGTAAAATCCCGACAATCAGCCCGGTCACAAGAATGATTAGTAATTGCCATCTATATTTTTTCATGTGTTTAAGATAAAAGGGGCAACCCACTTGGCGAGCTGCCCGATAGTTTTAATTGAGATTTGTTTCGCCAGGGTGTTCCGAATATTCTCGGATTATGCACCAAACATGACGGTCAATATTGTCAACAAGAAAAAGACAATACTCAACCCGATGGTCACCCAAAACAATATTTTTTCAACGCCACGTCGCTTCGCGTAGATGCCACCCGCATCTCCACCACCCGTTAAGCCGCCTAGGCCTACGCCCTTACTTTGAAGTATAATGCTCGCGATTAACGCAATTGACGTTATAATCAATGCTATACCAAAATAATTTTTCATTCGTGCCTCCTATTTAACAAAGATGATTATACCCACAACCTCAAAAATACGTCAACCCAATGAATGAATCAAAGTTCTCCCTTCACAACCACACCAACTACTCTGACGGCAATGCAAACCATCACGAACTTATCGACCTTGCCAGGAAAGCCGGCTTGGATGGAATCATCACCACTGACCATAATATTTGGGTCGAGGGATTGGATGGTTATTACGGCGATGGTAAAGACAGCGTGATGCTGCTTGTCGGCGAAGAAGTGCATGACAGGGGACTTAATCCTCCTGGCAATCATATGTTGATCCTCGGCCAAAACAAAGAGTTGTCGCCCTTTGCAAACAACCCCCAAAGGTTGATTGACCAGGTTAATCTCGGCAATGGGCTGTCTTTTATTGCTCATCCAATTGAAGATTCCCTTGATCGTTTTAATGAAAAAAATTATTCATGGCGAAATTGGGACATCAAAAGATTTACCGGTATTGAATTGTGGAATCAAATGAGCGAATTTAAAAGCGTCTCACAGGACCTTAATGCTGCAATCATTCATGCCCTTTTCCCTAAAAGAATGACTCTTGGACCACTGGAGAAAACCCTTGATCTTTGGGACGATCTCATTGCTACACGAAACAGGCCTATTGTTGCTGTTGCTGGCGTGGATGCGCACCAACTGGAAAAGAAGATCGGCCCATTTACCCTCAAACTTTATCCCTATTTGCATCATTTCAAAAGCCTTCGAACCCATATCCTGACTTCCGATCCATTGAATAAAAATTTTGCAGAAGCTAAAAAGCAAATTTTAACATCGCTTCGGAAGGGTCACTGTTTCATTGGCTATGATCTTCCAGCGGCAACCGATGGTTTTCGTTTTTCTGTTCACAATGACGAAGGACAATTCATAATGGGGGATGAAGTCAAGGTTACAGGTGGCTTAACCTTCCAAATTCGACTCCCACAGAAGAACCGCTGCAGGTTTTATAAAGACGGGCAGTTGATAAATGAATGGATTGATCGTGAAGTTTGCACCCACATCACAACGGAACCAGGTGTTTACCGTGTCGAAGCTTTTATCCCATATAAGGGCAAGCAGCGAGGATGGATTTTTAGCAACCCAATATATGCCTGGCTTTAGCCTTTAATAACGACCAGCGGGTGCAGCACAGCAACCTTCTTTGCGATCCCAGCACCAACGACGCTTTCTACAACCTGGTCAACATCCTTGTACGCCTGAGGGGCTTCTTCGGCAAGGCCAGCCATTGATCCAGCACGAATTTCAATGCCTTCCTTTTCCAACTTCTTTAGTAAATCCTCTCCCCACACCTTACGTTTTGCCTGTGATCGGCTCATAACCCTGCCAGCACCGTGACACGAGGAACCAAAAGAACGTTCCATACTCAATTCCGTTCCAACAAGCACCCATGAGGCAGTGCCCATTGAGCCAGGAACAAGAACCGGTTGACCAATCTCAGCATACGCATCGGGTAAACCCTCAGATCCGGGCCCAAAAGCACGTGTTGCACCCTTTCGGTGAATGCACACCCTCTTTTCTTCACCATAAATCGTATGTCTTTCAAATTTACCGATATTATGAGCAATGTCGTAAACTTGTTTGAGATGCCAATCATCAACTTTTCCAGCCAGGACCTTCTCAAAGGCTTCTCTCAGACGATTTGCAAGCAATTGACGATTCAAGAATGCATAATTGGCGCCGCAGCGCATCGCAGCTAAGTAGTCCTGTCCTTCGGGTGACTGTATCGGTGCGCAAACCAGCTGTTTGTCAGGTAAATTAATTCCATATTTTCTGACAGCACTCTGAAGCTGCCTGACATAATCAGTGCAAATTTGGTGACCAAACCCACGAGAACCAGTATGGATTTGAGCGGCAATCATACCTTCACGCAAACCCATTGCACTTGCGGCTTTTTCGTCAAAGACCTTGGCGACAATGTCCACTTCAATAAAATGGTTGCCCCCACCTAAGGTTCCTAATTGTGTTCGCCCTCGAGATATCGCCCGATCACTCACCTTACTCGGGTCTGCACCTTCCAAACAACCATTGGCTTCGGTAAAACGAACATCCTCCTGACTTGCATACCCTGCTGCCTTCGCCCATTTCGCGCCTTTGACACAGGCGTCAGCCAACTCATTTTTTGAAAGGGAGAGATCACTACCGACCCCAACCCCGCTGGGACAGTACTGGTTGATGGTCGTCGCCAAAGTGCTTAACAAATCCCTTATTTCTTCAAAACTTATCTGCGATGAAAACAGGCGCACACCACAATTGATATCGTAGCCAATACCTCCGGGCGAAATGACGCCAGTTTCAATATCCGTAGCTGCCACGCCCCCAATCGGGAAGCCGTAACCCTGGTGCATATCCGGCATGACCATCACTGCACCGACCAATCCGGGCAATGTCGTGACGTTTATTGCTTGTAAAATGGATCTATCGCCTAAGGAATCTTGTAAAAGTGATTTCGATGCAAACACTCTGACCGGGACGCGCATATCCGATCGAAAATCAGGAGAAATCTCCCACTCAAATTCGCGAACTTGGTTAAATATATCAAAACTAATTTGGTTCATGATCGTTTCCCCTATACATCAAAAGTAATAGTGGTCTCAAACCTCCCTTTCGTTTCAATGACCTCCAAATCATGAAAAGTTACAGCCTTTATGTTACGCTGATAAGAAATAATTTTATAACCTGAGGCATGAACATTGATGCCTTCATCGGTGTTGATAAAAGTGAAGTTGTCATAATACCCCGCCTGACTTTCCATAAGATATAAAACTTCATTCAAAAAATCAACAAGCTGCATTTCATTGCTGCCATGACCGATTGTAAAGATGACCTTCATTGGCAACCCTGGGTTCTCTATAACACCCATCAATTCATACATCCCCTTCGCCGATTCTTTGAGAAGGGTAAAAAAATCTGCTCCCCAAACCCGCAGCGCAATATCAGCGGTATGCTCAACCTCTTCATAACCTGATAAAATCATCTTGAGTATAATTGTACTGGATCAAAACCTATGAACACAAACATTGAACGCCTTGAAGCGCATTTGCGCGTTATATTTGAAGAAAATCTCATGCGGCTTATCCCTGGGATGCATTCACCCCGGAATTTGTTCGACGAATTGCTGAAGGTCATGCATGATAACTTGATGGCATTATCCGACAATCAGATTTTAGCACCTGATGAATTTTCAATCCATGTGCCTGAAGAAGACCTCAAAAAGTGGCAAGCACATCAAGACATATTGGACGAAATGGCTGATTTCCTCTATAAAACAGGCCTATCTGAAGGGTTTTCATTTAATCATCCACCGTTTATAAAAATCATTCCCCATGATGGAGATCCCAACCATGGTTTTTTTCTATCTGTCAGTGTCTCCCTTCACAAACCAAACCTGCCGGATACGGCTGCCATTCCCAAAAGCGAAATGCCAAATTTCCAGGAAGAGATCCCAAAGCGCGCCTTCCTGATTGTGGGCGGAACCGATAATTTCGCGCTTGAAAAATCCGTGATTGATATTGGTCGACATTCGAATAATGACCTGATTCTTGACGAACCACACGTTTCAAGGCATCACGCGCAACTACGGGCGATCAACAAACGATACGTGATCTTTGATGTGGGTTCTACCGGTGGTCTTTTCATTAATGGAAAACAAATCTCTCAGGCAACCCTCCAACCAGGCGATGTCATCCGAATTGGTATGGTAAACCTGATTTACGTGCAGGACATAACCTCAGAAAATCCAACCACAGCATTACCGGTTGAGGATGATTGGAATATTTAAAAGGCGACATTTTATGAATGCCATTTTAGCATTTTTGCTTCGTTTGCTGCTAATATTATTAGCTTACACATTCCTTGGATGGATAATATATACCATTTTCATGGATCTAAAAAGAGGAAATTCTCTTGAAAAGGAGAAGATCATTACTCCGATTGTTCTTTCTTTACAAACCGAAGATGAGGAAATAACAAAACGGTTCAGACAATCAGAAATTTTCCTTGGAAGAGATCCATCAGCAGACTTTCCACTGCAAAATGAAACCATATCACTTCGGCATTGTAAATTAATGTATCGCCAAAATCAATGGTGGGTGGAAGACCTTAAATCCACGAATGGGACTTTTATAAATCAGGCTTTAATTACGACGGGGACCATTCTCACAGATGGTGACATATTAACATTGGGAAAAGTGAGCATCACCATTAGAATCAACCAAAATATCATATTGGAGTGAATCATGCAAAAAACACCTCTTTTAGCTGTTATTGGCGGTTCGGGTTTGTATAATTTTGAAGATTTAGCGGATATCAAAACAGTTGAAGTCGATACCCCCTTTGGAAAGCCCAGCTCTCCGATTACTTTGGGAACATTGATGGGGAAGCCTGTAGCCTTTCTTGCAAGACATGGAGTTGGACACACATTGTCGCCCAGCGATGTCCCTTATCGGGCAAACATCTTTGCACTGAAAATGCTGGGCGCAAAACGGATTGTCAGTGTGAGTGCTTGTGGATCTTTACGGGAAGCCTATGCCCCCGGACACATTGTTATCCCAAGCCAGATTTTTGATTTTACACACAAACGAGAAAGAAGTTTTTTTGGTGACGGTTTGGTTGCACATGTCAGCGTTGCAGATCCTTTTTGCGAAAACCTTTCGAATGTGTTAGAGGAAGCCGTTATTAAGACGAATGCAAATTATCACCGTGGCGGCACCTATATCACCATTGAAGGCCCCCGATTCTCAACAAAAGGGGAATCCAGCCTTTACAGGCAATGGGGATTGGATATCATCGGGATGACGACTTCTCCTGAGGCTTTCCTGGCGCGTGAGGCAGAAATATGTTATACAACTATGGCGCATGTCACAGATTATGATGTTTGGCATGTCAGTGAAGAGACAGTGACTGTTGATATGGTCATACGGACCCTATCAAAAAATATCAACTTAGCTCGGGAAACGATCAGGCAGATGGTCACTATGATTGACGACGCCCTTCCATGTGATTGCCAGGATGCGCTGCAAAATGCCCTGATCACCGACCGGGACGATATTGATCCCGAAAAACAACAACAACTTGGGCTTCTCATTAATAAATACCTGGATTAATTGTGATCAATTTCTTCCCATTCGGGGATAAAGAATCCCCCATCGATCAAACACAGGGCAAATTATTATCAATTGCAACAATCATTCTAATAATATTTGCCTTAATCTTATCCATTTCTCCGATGATTCGCTATCATGGTCAGGCTGATGGGTACCGCCTT
>JAXHUT010000121.1:0-3652 GCA_034189405.1 Chloroflexota bacterium | reverse complement strand
CCAGGTTGGCGAGAGATATCCATTTTCAAAATGCCTGGTATTACACTTATTTTTTGTCCGTTTGGCATTTCTATAACCCACCCACCCACGAAATAATAACTTTGGGTGCATCCCATTCGGTTGTAATATGGTCAGGATAATAAATTTCTAAAGCACCAATAATCCCCTGGGCTGCGCTGCAATACCCCGAGCTGTATCTGATAAAAGGGATAGGATATGGGGTTTCTTATTGCTGCTCGACATGACCACCTTCAGCTTTGCGAAGGATGGTCTTCATCCGGTTCTTGAGAGACCGTCTATCAAGCATAATTCGTCTGCCGCAGGTCAGGCACACCAAGCCAATATCCGCGCCCATCCGCACAACCCGCCATTCATATCCCCCGCATGGATGCGGTTTTCGCATTCGAATCACATCACCTAAATCTAAGTTTGGTAGCATTTTTGGATTATACCCCGTAAAATAACAGCCATTCATTACAAAACAGACAACGACAATCAGAAATATAAGACCGGGATATTGATCGCTGCTATGTCTCCTCCGCCAGTAATTCCATCAACCGTGGATGCTCCTCATAAAAACCGCGGTATTTTGTTGGGAGCAATGCGGCGATTCTGCACATAATTTCGTCCGTATTCCGAGAAAGCCATCCCTGGCGATCTTCCTGATCCAATTCTGGCAGCATATAGGGCTTTCCAACACGAACGATGACGGGCGGCCGCTTCAATTTAAGAAAATGTGCATTGATTGCTTCTGAACCGATTATGCCAACAGGGACAATGGGAACTGCAGCCCTGGCTGCTATCAAAGCAGCCCCAGGCTTTCCTTCGAGCAGTCCAAAAAACTCCCTGCTGCGGGTCCCTTCAGGGGCGATACCCACAATTGCACCATGGCGCAGGTGATCAAGAACTTCTCGCATAGCGGAAAAGTCGGTTGCTGTTCGATCTATCCAGACCATCGTCCCAACCTTATCCAACACCCACTTGAAAAAAGGCTTTTGCCGGTATTTTTTCGCAATGATCGCAACCAGGTCATCCCGGTCGGTAATAGCAAGGAGGATGGGGGTGTCCAGCCGGCTGAGGTGATTGGTGGTAACTAGTACCCCGCCCCTTTTAGGAATGCGCGATTGATTTTCTACTTTAAATTTAGTCAGCGTCCTAACCAAAAATCGAATCGGTTCTAATAAGGGGTATTTCTTCATTAATAAATGCTCCTGGCTAGTTTGGCTGTGATTGTAGATCCTTAATAAACAACCCGCTCGCCATTTTTTGAATCCTGATCGGTGAGCGTAGTTTCAAGATGATTTTGTTGTCTAAAATGCCGATTGATTAAACCAATACCAATCATAGAAATGATGAAAAGGATAATTGTGGGCAAGCTGTATAGGAGGTTTTGCCAAGCTGTTGATTCAGTCTCCAGCATGACCAGGGAAGCAATACCCGTTACCAATGCCACAGCATTCCAAAGCCCATGCAAGAGGATGGCGAAAAAAGTTGTCCCTGACAAAAAACGCCATTTGCCACTACGCCATGCAACCGCCAAACCCCAACCGATCAGCCCGGATGCGAGCATATGCAAAACACCCGTACCTGCACGCCCAATCGCCATGAATAACCAATCCATTGCCGTGATCGACACCGTGAAATACAACACATTTTCCATGAGGGCAAAGCCAGCCCCGCACAATAAACCGCCCACGAAACCTTCTTGCGGCGTGATCTTACAGCCTGCCATCGGCCATAAGGCAATAGTCTTAATAAGTTCTTCAATAATTGGAATCAAGCCGGCAAAAAGGACAAAAACCCATACAATAACACCGGGTTGAAGGATGTAGGGTTGTAGTATCTCAATCAGAGCGTCAACATCGTGTTGATAAATGGAAACCTGGTTGATCAGGTACATTAAATCGCGTTCTAAGGTTGGATCTACAGAAGTTCTGTAATAAAACCAAAGTGCCCCCATCCCACCCAGGATTGCAATTGCCATGATCTCTAAAAAAATGACAATCAATGGGGTGATGGTCAGGCTGAATCCAAAAATTCGCCATTGCCTGACCTGTAAGCCGCGCTTTAATCCCCTGCCCGCCGACGTATAAACCCACAAAATCGGCAAACCAGCAACCAGGATATTGATCGGGCCCAAAAGAAAGGCTGCCATCATGGGGCGGTCGGCAATAAGCCAACCGATCAACACAATCACCGGCCACAATGAAACAATCCATAAAACACTTTTTCGGTAGGTTATATGTCTGTTTGCCAGCCAGCCTGGGGGGGCTTGCCCGCGCAGCTCGCTTAAACTTAATAAGAATACGGGCACCAGCATCAACCCAGACAGGATTGAAGACCAGATCAATAAGCCAAAGGAAATGGCCTGGTCCATACTGCCCAAAGCCGAATTGAAATTTGACAACCACAAGAAGGAAAAACTTAAAGCCTGAATCAGGAAATAGGCTATCCCCAGCCCACTCAGACCCAGGCTCAAAATCGTACGCCAATCATTCGCGTTTGTTTTTCGATCTTCCATAAAAGCGAAATCCTTTATCGCTTAATTTTCAATGATCTCGATCCCATTGATGATCGTTGCATTATCAAAATTATTGAATTCTTCCTCTGATGCAGGGTTACGGAGAGAAATTTCATTTAATAGATCAAGACTTCCCTCAACCACCTGCCCGAAAATCGTATATCCACCATCAAGATCCGTTGCCGGTCCAAAGGTAATGAAGAATTGACTTCCGTTGGTATTTGCAACTACATTTGCCATCCCCAGCACGCCGGCACTATCGAAGGAAAGCCCATTGTCCGTCTCATTATCAAAGGTATAACCCGGGCCAACCGCGCCCAAGCCAGATGGATCACCCGCCTGAGCGACGAAATCCTCAACGACCCTATGGAAATAAACACCATCATACCAGCCTTCTTGCGAAAGGAAGACGAATGAATTTACCGCCAGAGGTGCAACATCAGCGAAGAGGTCCATCTGAATTTCACCGGCACTGGTATCCAACACTGCTGTGTAGGATTTTTCAGGGTCAATCACCCAGGGTGGACATTCCTCATAGCCGCCAAATTCATAAATGCCAATGAGTGCATAAAGATCAGGATTGTTGTTCCGCCAGATGCGATCATTAACAACCACAAAAGGTGTGTAATGCATGCCCATATTAAGGCGAGCTTTCGTTGTCTCTTCCAAGGCTGCTCTTGCATCTTTGTCATAGAGGTCCTCTTCGAATTTTGCAGCGTCAAGGTCAAGTGCTTCAGCCTGACCAATAACCCAATCGACAAAATCGTCCTCGGATAGATTTGTCCAAGCTTGCTGGTTCATATATAAGACATCATGCATTTCCCAAAACTTACCCTGAGCACCCGCTGCTTCGGCTGCCATGGAGGAGATATAAGCTTTATCATGAATAGAAGGCAGCGGTAAATGCCGGAAAACAACCCGGATTGATGAGGGAAATTCAGCAATTAGCTGCTTGATGCCAAGGGAAAACCCTGGGCAAGCTGGGCATTGAAAATCCTCATACTCAACAACCGTAATCGGTGCATTCGGATTGCCGTAAATCCAATCCTCATCTGTCACAGGCGGTTGTTGATCAACAACTGACTGATATTGGTCGGTTTCCGCTGTGGTTTCATAGTCATAAACGGTGTT
>JAXHUT010000120.1:3652-5250 GCA_034189405.1 Chloroflexota bacterium | reverse complement strand
ATCCTTAATCCGAACCCCGTCTTTATAGAAAAAATGATAATGCTGTGGGGGCTCACCTGAAAGGATCTTCGGTAAGAAGACATGGATGTTGTCGACAACCTCCAGTGCAGTACAAGCCCATTCCCTCGACTTCCATGCCAATATCCCTTCATGATTGGTGACGAAGTTTGGATGGGGTACTTGTGCGGTAAAAATTGCAATGCCGCCGGGAGGAATCTCGAAACCATCCCATGTCAGCAGACCAGCAAATTGCGGTGCATCAATGTCATAACCGGTTTCTTCCTTCACCTCGCGAATCACAGCCTGACGTGCTGTTTCACCCGGTTCGATGTGCCCACCAACGCCGTTCCATAAGCCCTGGTTGGGAGGAAAGTTTCGATGAAGCATTAATACTTGCTCTCTATATAGAAGAAAACAAAGGGTAAAATCGGGATTAATCGTCAATAATTTTCACCTGCAATTTATACAAATCTTTAGATTTATTCACCCATTTCGCAAAATAAAACTGCATTAAATTTATTTCATCCACATAGCAAACCAAAGCTGCCCGGGTGATCTTTATACTAGTTTGTGAAAATGATACCTCAAAGACTTAACCTCTTTTCTTGGTCTCGCTGTTGCTGTGCTCAGCAGCTTGCAAAAACATTTCACCCAATTCGCGGGCTTGTGCTGCTGTCAGATAGATATGGGTTTTGCCAGCACGCAAAAGCCTTTCTTTAGGTGGACAGCTTTCCACAATCCTGATGCATACATTATCATCCAAATCATGGTCATCACAGGCATAGAAGATATCAACTTCCAGGGTCCCTTCGAGTAAATGAATGGTCATAAAACAAATCCTTGACAGAGTCTGAACATCGTTATTGTTTTCTAAATCATAACATTAATTAACCTGCATGCGCAATTTTTTATAAATCATAAGTCTCCTAAAAAAATCCCGGATAAAGGGACGACCGCAATTTCTAGGGGGGGGTTACCATTAATTCCCGATTGTTTTCAAAAAACAAAGAATAATCCTCAATTGAATAGAAATGAAAGGTATTAATCCTGAGAATTCCGTCAATCTGATAGTTTCTGAGAGTCTTGTTTCAGTAAACTCATATCAGTAAATTTAGAAAAATAACAGCTGGAAAGCTTTTATAGGCTTGTAAGGAGTATACAACATGGAAGTACCACGCCATTGGCGGCTAAAAAAACAACGTTACGCACTGGTTGGCGAAGTCTGTCCGCATTGTGAAGCTAAGATATTCCCACCCCGGGACGTCTGCCCGGAATGCGGTGGCGAAGCAAAAACCGCCTATGCATTTAGCGGAAAAGGCGAAGTGTATTCCTTTACGCGCATGGGCAATGCCCCGGCTGGATTCGAGGAACAAGCCCCTTATACTGTCGCCCTTATCAAGCTTCAGGAGGGTCCCATTGTAACAGCACAATTAACCGACCTGGGCAACCAGGAAGTCCAAATTGGGATGCCGGTTGAGATGGTCACCCGTAAACTACGTTCAGATGACGGCGAGAAGGGCATCCTTGTGTACGGATATAAATTCCGCCCAGCGATGGCTGCCTAGAACCTCACGAATCGATAATGATGAGCACTTTCC
>JAXHUT010000120.1:0-3552 GCA_034189405.1 Chloroflexota bacterium | reverse complement strand
TCCTAATTATTCTTGACAAAATCCAGCACTTCATCAATTTTGCAAAAAGCCAGGGCTGTGACCGTATCAGCGCCGCCGTAATATATGGCAATCCTCCCTGTTGGCTCGTCATAGAGCGCAGCGCAGGGAAATGCCACATTGGGGACATCGCCTACATTCTCATAAATTTTTTGAGGTGAAAGCAAATAGGATTCCCCACGGTCAATCACTTTCCAGGGTTCTTCCAGGTCTAACAAGGCTGCACCAAAGCTGTAAACAAAGCCATTGCATGAGGTCAATACGCCATGGTAGAACAACAGCCAACCTTCAGATGTTTCAATCGGGATGGGGCCTGCGCCGATCTTGGTGCTTTGCCACCCCCCTGAAACACCCATCACATAACGGTGTTCACCCCAGTGGACCATATCCGGGCTCTGACTGAGGAAGATATCGCCAAAGGGGGTATGGCCGTTATCGCTTGGACGGCTCAACATGATATATTTTTTATTAATTTTTCGAGGGAAGAGAACGCCATTTCGGTTAAAGGGCAACAAGCTATTTTCAAGAAAAGCAAAGGTATCAAAATCAAAGGTATAACCGATGCCTATGGTCGGACCATGATAGCCGTTACACCATGTCACATAATAACGATCTTCCAACCACACTACACGTGGGTCATAACGGTGTTCGAATTGACTTAATTCTGAATCCGAGAATGCCCATTCAATCGGATCATTGTCCAGTACCCAATCGATCCCGTTCTCACTGAAACCGCGATGGATATTCATCTCACGCTTTTTATTATCACACCTGAAAACGCCTGCAAA
The DNA here is from genome assembly GCA_034189405.1 of Chloroflexota bacterium. Classification (GTDB taxonomy): domain Bacteria; phylum Chloroflexota; class Anaerolineae; order Anaerolineales; family Anaerolineaceae; genus Brevifilum. The sequence continues at coordinate 2,746 of JAXHUT010000120.1, read as the reverse complement.
TGACCCCTTAAAGGGGACTACCGCGCTGTTAAAGATGCTGTTCGAGGATGGGATCAGGTCGCGGGGGATGATAGGATTCTTCGAATAACGCCATACAACATTTGAACAATTTTCAGGGCGATCTTCCCATGGGATATGGGGCAGCACATTTTGATTCATCAACAACCTCCTCAATAATTTTAAAACTAAATGCAATTCGACAAATTTAAGTGATAGATTCTGTAATTTTCCTGTTAATCATTTGTTAATCCCTGTTGACACAATCTTAAAACTCGTATATAATGGTTTTGGGAGCGCTCTCATAATCATATCATAAAACTGCCTGATCGTTTATTTGACGAGCACTTTGAAGATGAAGAGTAACAGATCATGATTAACCAAATAAGGAATGGCTTTGGCTAACTTAACATTAGAAGATATTGCAAAAAAGGCGGGCGTCTCACGCTCCACAGTTTCTCGGGTGGTAAACGGACATGAGAATATCAGCGATGGCGTACGCCAACGTGTCTTAAAGGTGATCAAAGAGACTGGCTATCGGCCCAATTCAGCCGCACGAACCCTTGCTTCACAGCGTTCACAGATGATCGGACTGGTACTCCCACACTCCGTTTCGTTATTGTTTACAGACCCTTATTTTCCCCAATTGCTCAAAGGCATTTCCCAGGCATGCAACCAGTATGATTACACTCTTGCTTTTTTCCTGGTGTCTTCAAAAAAGGAGGAGGAAAAGATTCTAAAACGGATGCCCAACAAAGGTCTGCTGGATGGGGTACTGGTTCAATCCGGGCACCACGGTGACCAGGGCATCATTGGGCATATGATTGATGCCAAGATACCCCAGGTTGTCCTCGGTCGACCTTTCCGTTCAGATAACGTGAGCTATATTGATATTGACAACATTCGAGCGGCTTATTATGCCGTCTCTCACCTGGTTCGATTAGGCTATCAAAGAATTGCCACCATCACCGGTCCCTTAGAAAGCACAGCTGGCCTTGACCGCCTTGAGGGATATACCAAAGTGATTGAAGAACGCGGTAACGGCTTACATCAAGACCTGGTTATTGAAAGTGATTTCACGGAATTGGGCGGTTATTATGCTATGGAAAAACTCCTTCAAAAACATCCAGATGCCGTTTTTGTCGCCTCGGATACCATGGCAATGGGCGCCATCCGTGCTATTAAAGAACACAATCTAAAAATTCCTGAGGACATTGCCATCATCGGCTTTGATGATCTTCCCATGAGGACATTCACGGATGTGGAATTAACAACAGTACGGCAGCCTGTCATTGAGATGGGTCGCAAATCAGTCGAATTATTGCTGGATCTTATCGAAAATGGCACCCAACCTCCGCGTCATATGATCCTTGATGCAAAATTGGTTGTTCGCGCCACTTGCGGGAGCATAAAAAATGCAAGAAGTTGACATAACTCAATTACAACTCATAAATAATTTTCACTCAAGGAGGTGATAATTTATCGGATGAAGTTCTGTAAACCAAATTATAAGGTGCACCTAGTATTGTACTGGACACCGACATTGAGTAATTTCCCACCGCATCAAATTTGGAGGGTATAACTCAAAAAGTAAACCCAATTCTCAAACCAATAAGGAGAATGAAAATAATGAACCGTAAAATATTTCTATTAAGTTTTATCGTCATCCTGAGCCTCGTGCTGGGTGCTTGCGCCCCTCAGGCTGAGGAGCCTGTTGAAGAACCCACCGTAGAAGTTCAAGAACCAGAGGTGGAAGAACCAGAAGTAGAAGAACCCGAGGAAGTTGAGGAACCAGAGGAAACCGAAGAAGAGCCTGCTTCGGAGCTTGAACCGGCTGAAATTGCAGCCTCACTTCCCCGTGAAGAGACCCTTTACTACAACGGTCTTCAGTGGGGTTCCATTGTCGGCTGGAATCCTTATTCAGCAAACATGAACAATGCCATGGCTATCACAGAAAATGCTCTTGCCAGAGTACCAATGTATGAGACGCCATACATGTACAACATGTTAGATGGACAACAATATCCGCTGCTGGCAGATGGTGATTGGGAGTGGAATGAAGACATGACCGAAATCACCTTCAAGATTAAAGAAGCTGCCCATTGGAGCGACGGCACCCCGGTGACCGCAGAAGACGTAGCCTACACCTGGGCAACTCATGTGAAATATGAAACAACCGCAGGTACCGGAAACAAACCTTACATTGATACCATTGAAGCCGTTGATGAAAAAACTGTTGTGGTTAAGGCAGTTTTAAATGATGAGGGACAGGCTGTAAATCCATTAATTCTGCCGTCATATCTCAGCAGCAATTATGTCATGCAGAAAGCATGGACACAAAAGTTAGAAGAGCGTGTCGGTGAGGATCCAGTAGCATTTAAAGATGATCCAGCTGAAGACGTTGTATGGTCAGGACCTTACACAAAATTCTACGAAGACGATCAGAAAGTTGTCCTTGTAAGGGATGACAATTACTGGGGTCAGGATGCCTCCATGTGGGGCGAGTTGCCAGCACCAAAATACCTGGTGCATACAATTTTTGTGGATAATAACGCGGGCTTTTTGGCTCTGAAAGCTGGCGAGGTAGATGTCAGCCAGCAATTTAATGCCAATGTTCAGGAGCTGTGGTTAGAAGAAGGTTTGCCAATTTCAACCTACATCGACGAAGCGCCCTACATGATAGCAGGTACAATGCCAACAGCATGGTACAACCTGAAATCACCCGGATTAGATAATGTGGCTGTCCGCA
>JAXHUT010000012.1:0-7280 GCA_034189405.1 Chloroflexota bacterium | reverse complement strand
CATGTTTAACCTTTGCAGGCTTTGGCTTCCCTACATTCTTGTTCACGCCCGCCTGCATAACCTGGTATTCTTGCGTCCTGACGTACTCACGTAATTTATTGATTCGGCGGATCAGCATGGGATGGGTCTGAAAAACTTCCGCAATCCGATTGGACATGCTGTCATCCTGGGCATCAATCATCGCTAAGACTTTTTCGAATTCAACCTGGCTGCGAACTTCTGGTGCTGCTAATTTGACCATGGCTGAAATCGCAAGATTTAAATCACCGCAAGCCAGCAAACCTGCCCTGTCTGAAGAAAATTCACACATCCGGTTCCACCACCGGAAAGCAGCATATAACAAAACTGCCGCCCCAAAAGGTGCAGGGATCCCTGCCATGCCGCCAAGGATGGTGTTGAGCCAGGTGTGACCCAGTGCCACATGGCCCATCTCGTGCCCAACAATAAACCTCAATTCGCCCGGGTTCATTACCTGGAGCATGGGAGAATACACAACAAGCACTTTCGGGCTGCCAATACCAAAGGTATAGGCGTTCATCAGGTTCTGCCTGGCAATGAACACATCCACCGGTCCCGGCTGTAATTTTTGAGCGCATTCCTCAACTTCGGCAGCCAGTTTGGGCATCTGGACTGGGTTAAGGGCATAAGCATTGCGCAGTAATGATTGATGATGGGCGCGCGTCATCCATGCGCTGAGAGCAAACATTATAATAATGAAGATACCGCTGGCACAAAATGTAACCGCTGAACTTAACACAATCACCGCGAAAACCAGCAAGATTGTTATAACAAGAACGACCTGCTCATTATCCACGCGGTAACGACGCGATCGGAACATAATACTGCTCCTTCTCCAGGAGAGTTTGCTGTAAGATCAATGATTTGCAATTACAGTATATCGCTAAATGCCCTGAGCGTGGCTCGGAAAAGCGCGCGCTCGAAATATCCCTCCTCCAGGGAGAGGCCATCATAACCCTTCTCAAAAATCACCGGCATCAGTGGGTGTAATTGCTGCGCATAATGGGTCATGCAGGCTTCCGGGTGAAAGCCCGGCCAGGAGTAACAGGTGACAGCCCTCCGGCGGTGTTCGGTAGGAACACCATCTACAATAGTATCTTCCCAATCAGGATCCTCTGGTTGAAAAATATATTTATCCAAATTTCCTCTTGGGATTCCTTCGATGCCGCGCACAACCGGCGGATGGGCTTCGGGAATATAAGGATCAACAGAAAGATCAACAAGAATAGCATGCGCCGGCAGGTACTGGATTAAGTCATTTGGTATGACAGGCAGCGAAGGATTTCGACGCTGCGTGGCATCAATGAGAATATCCGCCTCTTCAAGCAATGGGATCATTTCGTCAAGATGGTAGGTCAAATTTCTCCCAACAGCATTACATACCGCCCCGGGCCCATTCAGCGCCAGGTGTTGATTATTTCGCTCGATATTCCCCAGGTGAACTGCTGCGTCAACGGCGTGCTTTCCAACCATGCCAGTCCCTAATAAGAGCGCTTGGATCGGTTTTCCATCCGGTCTGATCAAATCAGGCCAATGTTCTTCTAATAATCCAAAGGCAACTTCCAGCCCATTCCATGCCACAGCCTTCATGTTCTCGACCAGACGCACGCCGTTGTCGTTGACGATGCTGTCCAGTGATAGGGTCTTTAATGCCATTTCATGGAAAAGTTGAATACGATTAGGGCGGGTATGATAGTGCAGCATGGACATAAGAATGGCCCCGGGATTCATACGCTCGAAGTCCTTGTCAGGAGACCGCAATATCAAGACCATATCCTGGTCAAAGGCGTCCTGCCGGGAACCAAAGGACACCTTAATGTTTCCCTGGCGGTAATCCGCGTGATCAAATCCAGAACGGGAACCGTAACCCTCTTCAATGACCACCTGGTCACATAACCTTGAAACATACTGGATAAAATCTGGCAGGAAAACTCGTTTCTCACCCTTTTCATGTTCCATGCGTGGAAAACCAATCGATTTTGGGGGCGTCATTGCACAACCTTTCTTGTTTTTGATGATTTCAATAATGATCAGAGCGTGCTTATAATATCGATAGACCACCTGCAATACTTCTAAACTTACAGATGGAATCGCTGTACACCAGCTCGGCAGCATCTCTTCCAGAGAATATGATCGCACTTTCAGATGAAAGTCCGTTTGCTCAAAAGTGAAATTACTTCGAGAGAATAATTATAACGGATAAGTCAAAGCAGCCATAGGGCGAGATACGGTTACCTGCCTGGAGAGAGTATAGTTGATAGCTGGTAGGTGATAGCTGATAGTTGATAGTTGATATCATAAACTTGAAAAAACAATGGATGAATTACGCCATGATTCTGCTTCAAGCTTTTGCCCTAGTTGCCTAATACCTAGCTGCCTAATAGCCTTTATCCACATCAATGCGATTGTATAAGGGCAGTTCTGAAAGATAGCGATTTAAATTCTCAACAAACAATGACAGGGTTTCTTCTTCAAGATGCCGACTGATTCCCGCCACATGGGGGCTGATGATCACGTTTTCCATCTCCCATAGGGGGCTATCCTCCGGTAGAGGTTCCTCTTCAAAAACATCCAGGGCTGCACCGGCAATGTCCTTTTCCTTTAATGCGGCTATTAAGGCATCCTGGTCAATCAATCCCCCCCGCCCAACGTTTACAAGGTATGCGGATGTCTTCATTACCTTTAGCGCCTCTTCATCAATAATCGATCGGGTGGTCTCTGTCAGGGGGAGGGTCAACACCACAAAATCACATTCGGATAAGAAACTGTGCAAAGCCTCAATCGGGTACAGCCGATCAAAGAAGTCCCCATGAGGGTCACCCACGCCATCCCGTATATAGCCGTCATCCTCCGGACGCATCACATCCTTCTTCGCTGCCAGCACGGTCGCGCCAAAGGGTACCAGTAACCGTGCCACCTGGCGTCCGATACTGCCGTAGCCAAGAATGCCAACGGTGCTGTCGCGCAACTCCAGGGGCATCAAATCCTTCCCTTTTTCCTTGCCCTTCGGCCAGTGTTTATTCCGTTGATTGACCATTAATTCTGGTAATTTTTGCCCAAATGCCAGTAAAGTCATCAAGACATATTCCCCAATTTGCCAGGCAATGGCGCCGCTCATATTCGTTGCGATCACACCCCCTTGGCTGAACAGCGCCTGGTCGACATAAGAGTCAACACCAGCGCTGTGAAACTGCACCCAGCGCAAGTTTGGGGCTATTTCAGGGTCAGGCAGAACGCCCTGTGTCAACAATACCTCTGTCTCTGCCCAATTTTCTTCCGGGACATCCCCTGGCTTATTTGTGGGGATAACCGTTAATTTAACATGCTCAGCAAGGTCACGTATGCGAGAGCGTGCTTCTTCTGAGAGGTCAATTGTCGATAGGACATTAATTTTATCTTTCATTTGTCAATCCCTTTTGATTTTCTTATATTTTACCCCACTGACCTGCATCAAATATAGATCCCGTCGGGATCAAGTTCTTCACGCAAAATGCGCAGCTCCTCTTGGTTAGGCGGTTCTGTAAACGTGCAAGCTTCTGATTGCTTAATTGGCCACCCCGTATTTTCTTGCACCTTCTCAAAGGAGACCCCTGGGTGCAGCGCTGTCAGAACCAGCTCGCCATCCTGGTTCGGCTGCATCAAACCCAGGTTGGTGACGACTGCCTCGGGCCCTGCCCCGCGGACGCCCGTCTTTTTCCGGGCATCCCCACCCGACAAAAACCCAATCGAGGTTTGAAAATCGACCCTGGCTGGGAAACGCCGCTTCTGATGAGGTGTGATGATGTAACAGCGGTTCGCCCAGGCGGCGATTTCCATTGATCCGCCGGATCCGGGCAGACGTACTTTTGGAGACTGATAATCCCCAATGACCGTCGCGTTGATATTTCCGTACTGATCAATCTGTGCCCCGCCCAAGAAGCCCACATCCACATTACCCCTTTGCAAGTAGAGGGTGAAAATATCGTACATACTGCACACAGACAGCGATCCCGACACCAGGGTCGGGTCGCCAATGGATAAAGGCAAACGTGATGGCTGCGCGCCAATCACACCCGCTTCGTAAATCATCTGCAAATTGGGCGCATGGGTGCGCATAGCTAAATTACATGCCAGGTTGGGGATACCCACCCCCACAAAGACCACATCGCCGTCCCGCAGCAATCGGGCAGCGTTGACCACCATCAATTCATTCGGATTGTCGTTAAGTTCATCCACCATGATTCATCCATTCTCAATAATCACCATAATTGACAGGTTCTGAAAGCCGGGCACCCGCTGTCAAACGGTCATGCACTTCAGCGCCCAGTTTTTCCCAATAAACAGCACGATCCGGGACTCCGTAAACCCATTCACGAAGGTATTCCCCCACGCTCTCTTCGGTCTTCGAGATATGATCCCATTCAATGTAAAACTGGTTATCCCTGTCGTGGTAACCTTGCGTATAAGATGGATGGGCACAATAAGGCACGTGGCAAACCGCATCCACAATCATGCCGGGTATCAGGGTCCGGTTTGGGTCAGACCGGATCACACTTTGATCGACAATTTCTTCAGCGGTGAGGATAACTCGCGTACTGGCAAAAGCAGCCAAACGCTGCTCACCTAATATACCCCAAACGTGGGCGTTGCCCTCAGCATCGGCGCGCTGTACGTGCACAACAGCCACATCCGGTTTAAGCGGCGGCACAACCACCACAATTTCACCGGTGTAGGGGTCAATAACCTGCTGGTAGCTGGGATTCTGATCTGCCAGGTTGGATGCGCCGGTGCGCTTCATCGGCATAAAAGGCAGCCCGCTTGCTCCAGCCTGCAATCGGCTGATCATACTAAAGTGCGAATACTCCTCCCATTCAAGGGTGCCTGCCTCAATAGCTGCGCGAACACGGCGTAAGGATCCAACGCCCGGGTTGCCGATATACGAAAAAACAACTTTGCGCGCACATCCCGCAGCCACCATTTGATCATAAATTAAATCGGGGGTAGCCCGTGCCAATACCAGGTCTTTAATGCCCTGGCGGATAATTTCATGACCCGCGGCAAAAGGGATCAAGTGGGTAAAGCCGCTGGCATATAATACATCGCCATCATGAACGAATTTCCCAATGGCGTCCTTCAAAGACATTTGTTTAGTCATTCAATCAATCCTCCCAACCGTGATTATCTTCCCGTGTGTATTGATCATTTTTCGCAGAGTTTTTCCTAAACTTTGAAAATCGCCTGCTGCGTTCCTCTTTCTTTCTAAAGCGATTCCATAATAAATAGCCCCCAAAGAATACGGCTAAACCAATCAGCAGCGCATCGAAATTTGGCTGGTCTGAACTAATCAGGGCAAACCCGACAATTAAGAAGATGCTGCCAACGAGGAGCATAAAACAACCCGTACGCGCAAGAAGATATCGGATCATCGGTGTGGACATAAGACCGGATGGCATAGACGTGCCATCCGGTCAGTTCTCACATTTATCAAATCACAGCGCTATGCCCTGCGGACATGTGTCTGGGATTGTTCGTGCATGTACAGCGGCAGGTAATACAAGCCGCCTGCATTTTTACCACTAGCGCCGGAGCCCTTCCATCCGCCAAAGGGTTGATACCCAGGCCAGGCACCGGTGGTGGCACCTTGCGGGCGGTTGGCATACACCACACCGGCCTCGATGTTATCAAAGAACCAGCCAGCCTCTTCCTGCGTGCCGTAGAATCCGGCGGTCAAACCATAATCGACATCGTTTGCCAGTTCCATTGCCTCAGAAAGGCTTTTCACCGGGTGGATCATGGTGATCGGCAAAAACATTTCGTACTTCCACAAGCGGTGCTCAATGGGCACATCAACGGCTACCGTTGGGGGACAGAAATAGCCCTTGCCAAAGTCCCCTTCCGTCAGCACATCACCGCCTGTCAAAATTGTGCCGGCTTCTTTCAACTCATCGCAGAACCCCTGGAAGTCCTTATAGGCGCTCTTTGTCACCACAGGACCCATATAGACATTGCGATCAGCGGGGTCACCGATGTTCAGTTTTTTGGTCAATTCAACCACGCGTTCGACGAGTTGATCGTAAACTTCTTCTTCAACGAATACCCGGGAGCAAGCTGAGCATTTCTGGCCCTGTAAACCAAAGGCAGAGCGTACAATGCCAACAGCAGCATCTTCAATGTTCGCATTTTTAGAGACTATCGCGGGATTTTTACCGCCCAGTTCCAGTACGGTCGGACGCACATAATCACCTTGCGCAAAGGTGCGATAAATCCCCATACCGACATCAAAGGAGCCGGTGAATGTCAAACCATCGACATCCTTGCTCTCCGTCAGGGCTTTCCCGACCTGTGAGCCAGGACCTGAAACAAAATTGACCACGCCGTCGGGGATGCCTGCCTGGCGCATACAGTCGACCAGCAAAGCGGTTGTCCAGGTTGTGGCAGAAGCGGGCTTGATCACCAGGGTATTGCCAGCGATCAGGGCTGCGCCTGAAGGACCGCCCGTCAATGCTGCGGGGAAGTTGAAGGGGCTGATCACCACCCACACGCCGTAGGGCTTGAGGACAGAATAGTTTGTGACGTTGTAGCCGACCAGGGGTTCCACACCCATTTTGACCTTATATCCCTGGTTAGCTTCCATCTGGCTGCAGGCATAACGGATCAGGTCAGCAGTCTCAGCGATATCACCCAGGGCTTCCATGCGATTTTTGCCCACTTCCATCGTGATCACGGCGCCTATTTCAAATAGGCGTTGATCGATGATGTCGGCAGTTTTCCTGAGCAGGAACACCCGCTCATCCCAATTCATTCGGCTCCACTTGGGGAAAGCTTCTCGGGCTGCTGCGACGGCATCTTTGGCATCCTTTTCCGTGCCTTTTTGAAAAGTTGCCAGGTGAATATCGGTATTGATGGGTGAATATGCTTTTAATTTTTCTTCTACAAAGCGTTCTTCCCCACCAATAAACATGGGATATTCCTGCCCCAGGTTTGCTTTCAGGTGCTTCATTGCATCATCAAACCGGGTATGCATTTCTTCTGGTGGGTTGAACATGGTCGCGTAAGTTAACTTAAACGACGATTCTTGTGCCATAGGATTTGATTCCTCCTGTTAAATAGTGGACAGATTAAGGTTCGGTTACGCTCAGATTGTATCACAATTTGATGGGCTTGATGTTTTGGGAAAGGACTGAAATCTTTAGTTTTGCAGGCTGCAATTTGCCCCTGCGCTACGCGTTGTCAACTAATGGAGCTTGTGCCTAATACCCAATACCTGGTACCTGATCTCTGAT
>JAXHUT010000119.1:0-4501 GCA_034189405.1 Chloroflexota bacterium | reverse complement strand
GTTTTTTATTCCAAATAATAAGGACTAGTTTTAACACCTGTACCCGCCAGGGTATTGAAAGGGCATGGGTGTAACATTTTTAAAGCAAAAGCGACTCTCTTTCTGAGAGTCGTTCTGTGCCCCCACGGGGATTCGAACCCCGGTTTTAGCCTTGAAAGGGCTACGTCCTGGTCCCCTAGACGATGGGGGCGTTCATTTAAGCGAATGCAATTCTACCATCCATTCAATATCGGGTCAAGAATCAGGTTCTCAAAGTTGGTTCATTCATTAAGGGGTTCTAAAATCTCTGGTCTGTCATTACTCGGTGTATTGACTTCCCTGGAAACGGCGTAGCACTTCATTTCTTCGGCAGGATATGGGGTTAACAACCCAAGCAAGGCATTCTCATCCGCATCGTTTGCTAACCAATGCCAGCGGGCTTCTTCACCAAGCATGACCGGCATTCGGTTGTGATAGTCTTTCACAAGGTCATTGGGCTGACAGGTCAATATGGTACAGGTATGCAGCTCACCACCCTGCGGTGCTTGCCAGTGTTCATATAAACCGGCAAAAGTGAACGGATAATCATTCTTTAATTTGAATAGATAGGGCGTCTTTGGGGCACCTTTCTGATCTGCGTGCCATTCAAAGAAGCCATCGGCTAACACCAAACATCGCCGTCGTTTAAAAGCAGCACGAAAAGAAGGTTTTTCATGCGCTGTTTCAGACCGTGCATTGATCATCCGATTGCCAATATTCGGGTCATCCGCCCAGGAAGGAACCAATCCCCAACGATAAAGTTGAACTTCTCTTTTTTGAGAGTCTTTCACTATCGGGATCGGCTGGGAAGGGGCGATGTTGTAACGCGGTTGAACAATGTGGGCAAATGGCCCCAAATCCAGTAATTCTTGCAATTCTCCCGGGTCAAGCGTCAGCGTAAAACGACCGCACATAACATCTCCCTTTCTTCCATCCCTTTTTTGTGAAAACTTTATCACAAAAAAGCAGCCTGAAGCTATAAAACAATAGAGAAAATCAGCCAGCTCCCCAAAGCAACAAAGACGATGCTCATCGCAAATTTTACGGCAGCAGCCTTCTGATTAAAGAAACGAGTTAGGTCTTTTGATGTGGTCCCAAAATAAACCAGAACAAAGATAATCACCAGCGGAAGGATGAACATCAGGTTGTATAAAAGCAAATACAAAACCGCCTGCAAGCGCATGCCAGGAATACTGCTGACAAATATGATCGTCGGTAAGTACACCTGCCCGGTACAGGCTAATTCAAGAAATGAAATCATGATCCCTGCACCAAAAGCACCTAATAAATAGTTGCGCGTTTTTCTTCCCTTGCGAATTGTCGCGTTGATACGCTTTCTTAAAGGTTCGGGTAGTTTTAGCAGCATATCACCCACTTCACCCTTTCGAGCTTTTCTATAATCGATGAAACTCAAAACCGCCAGGGTCAAACAAAGGACGCCGGTAATACCATAGACAATCTTTGCGATTAAATCCAGCTCCGTACTTATAAGCTCCAATACCCGGTACAGACCTAAACCAACAACGAGGTAAGCTAAAAACACCCCCAACGTAAACATGCCGCCCACCCATAAGACTTCCTTTCCCTGACGACCGCTGAGGGTTAAATAAGAGACAAAGAATATCAAAGTAGCGAAAGCACAGGGGTTGATCCCATCTATAAGGCCGGCAAAGAGGACTGTAACCCACCCCATATCCTGAAAACGATCAATGATTGAACGTTGACCTTCTTCGGAGTCAAAGTCCAACCAGATCGGTTCAACCCCGGTTATGCGGTAGCTTTCCAGTAGGGGTGTAATATTTTCTGGCAGTATCTCATCAGCGATAAGCACTTGTTCACCAATAACAAGCGCTGGCGTTTGAAAATCATCTGTGAACCCAATTTGCTCCATCAGCCAGGTCGCTAAGTCGGCATGATCATAGATATTAAAATCAACCACTTGCATTTGGGGATAACGGGTTTTGAGGTAATTCAAGTCTGCTTCAACCCGGCTGCACGCTTTACAACCTGTCTGATAAAAATAAGCAATGTAAATTGGCGCTTCAACCACACAGGCTTCATCGTCCTCATCACAGTCCTCATCGATGGGATGAGAAAAATCCGGGTCAACACTGACTAATTTGTCTGAATCGACCCCAGGAATATCCGGGAATGGGATGCCGCCTTGTTCAATGCCTTCTGAAACTAATTTTGTAAATGTTTCCCGAATTTCAGATTCACCGATCAGGATCTGGTTATCAATGACCATTGTAGGAATGCCGCGTTCTGACGATGCAAGCTCGAAAAAAGCCTCAACTGTCAGCATCGCTTCGTAATATTCCGGTAGCCCAATTTCCAACAATCGCACATCCAGCAGTCCATCATACTCAGCCACCATTGGTAATATCAAATCCTCTAACATCGCAATACAATGCGGACAATCATTGGCGTAAAAATAATACGCACCAACAGCCCCCTCTGGCAGAGGTTCAGATGTTTCCCCACCAGGTATTTGCGGCCCTGAAGGGGTGAGTTGCTGCAACGGATTCTCTGGAACCTCAGCATAAGCCAATTTAACGGAGCTTAAAAAAATCATCCCAATCAATGCCAAAACTAAGGAAAACATCAATGAAAAAGAACGTTTCATATAATCATCAATCCTATATTTTTAAAGAAATTGTTCCATCATCACAAATAGGGTTTCAGTCAATATACAATCAACCAGGGTCAGGCACAGCCTTAAAGTGAACCTCTCCTGAAAGCTTACCAGCATCCCCTGGAATCATGATCAGTAAGTATACCGCTGGTTCCTGATAAGGGTTAATCCATCGGTGGGGAAGAACAGCCGCAAGTGCAAGGCTGTCACCTTCGTGCAGTACAAATTTTTTATCTTCAACATAATAATCCACCTGCCCCTTAAGGCAATATACAAACTCATATCCCGCATGGAGAATTGATTCGGAAGTCTTTTCCCTACCAGGCGGCAAGGTGATCACCAGCGGCTGCATAGGTTGACCTTCAAGGCCTAAACCGCAATCTTCGATACGGACACCTTCCAACATCATCTGACGGCGTTGACCTGGTTTTGTTTTGATAATTTGGGGTTTTTCATCTCCGGATTCAAAAAAGCAAGAAAGTGGCATTTTTAATGCCATAGCCAGCTGCTCTAATGTGCTTACATTGGGTGACGTTTTTTCGTTTTCTATCAGGCTGAGTGTGTTTACAGATAAACCGCTTTTTTCAGCAAGCGCTTTTATCGAATAGCCAGACGATGTTCGTAATTCACGCAAACGTTTTCCAACGGAGACGGATTTGAACCCGCCTCGATCAAATATTGTGTTATTTTCAAAACAAGGATTTTTCATTAAAACATCCACAGATTGTGACCTGACCCAACGCACAATATTATAGTTATTAGATTGGTTTTTGTCAACATTTCAACTAATAAAATGTAATCAACGTAATATTTGGATCAATACGCTGTCATTAAATGATTTATTTTAAGACATTGATTTAAATGAACATTTGTTCTATAATACCTTTATGGATACCTTTAAAAAATTAAAGATACTTTCCATAAACATGCCTTTTGAATCCGCTGAAGACGTCTCAACTTCAGTCTATGATGATGTTTGCAGAAATAATCTTTCGCAGCTGAAAGAACAATTTCCTGTTACGCATGCCAGGCTGCCCAACGGCAAAACCATCCCATTGCTAAAAACAATGCAGACATCCGTGTGTGAGCGAGACTGCAATTATTGCTGCTTCAGGTCAGGCAGGGACACACCTCGAGCCAGTCTGACACCAGATGAATTGGCGGATGCCGTGGTCAAATTATCAAAAGCCGGGATCGCAAAAGGGGTCTTCCTCAGTTCAGGAATCGCCGGCGGGGGAATCAGGACCCAGGACAGAATTATTGCAACAGCAGAAATCTTACGTAATAAATATCATTATCAAGCGTATATCCACCTGAAGATTATGCCTGGCGCTGAAAGAGATCAGATATTTCGAGCCTTGCAACTTGCTGACCGGGTATCCATCAACCTTGAGGGGCCGAATGAAAACACTTTGACAAAATTAGCGCCGCATAAAATCTTTTTCAAAGAGCTGCTTGAACCCTTGAAGCTCATTGAGGAGATTCGCCAAAACTATCCATCTCACTTAGCCTGGAAAAGCTCCTGGCCATCCAGCTGTACGCAATTTGTGGTTGGTGCTGTCGGTGAAACGGACATCGACCTTTTACAAACAAGCATCCATCTACGTCAAAGCTTCAACATCAGTCGAGCGTATTATTCACCCTTCTCACCTGTGGTTGATACGCCCTTTGAAGACTTGCCGCCCCTCAACCCCTGGCGAGAACACCGTCTTTACCAGGCTTTTTATCTTTTCAGGGATTATAAATTTGATCTTGAAGATATCCAGTTCGACCAAAATGGATATTTGCAGCTTGATAAAGATCCAAAACTGGCATGGGCAGAGCAAAACTTAAATGAAAACCCCATTG
>JAXHUT010000118.1:0-3452 GCA_034189405.1 Chloroflexota bacterium | reverse complement strand
GGAAGATGGCATCCGCAAAAACCCAGACCGTCCCGTCAGCCTGATCAGCCTGGAAGCCAGGCAAGCTGTTGACCAGGCAGTCATACGAGGGTTATGCTTCAAGAAATTCAAGGCGGATATCACCCTGGAATGCGAGAAAATGCCCGATACGGACACGATCCTGTCTTCCGGTGACCTGGAACTCGGCATACTCCCCGAGCGGAAGCGCTGCTGGCCAGAGTGCATCCTGCTTGAGAAAAACCTGCCCTGTCCTTTGATCGAAGGTGTGCGATACGCCTGGGTCGAAGCCCCCGGTGGGCTGTGTCTGAGCGACATTCTCAAGCCGAAATAAAACCATATCTTCCAATATTCATATCCCGGTATTGTAACACCCGCATTAAATGTGCTACAATCATTTTACGATTAACAAAACATCAAGGCAGGAGTAGTAAACCATCCGTCAGGGAGTCGGGGCTCAAAAGTGTAAGCCCGACAGGCGGTACGGAACGCCAAAAAAGGTTGAACTCGCCTTGCCAGCTCAATACAGAGCAGATGGCGCTGGTGAAAACAACAACCAGCGACGTCCACCGCACGTTATCGCGGCCCAAGCTGTCCGGGCTTATTTGCGCACCGGGAAGCAGGGTGGTACCGCGACGTTGAAAGCGTCGTCCCTGTCGGGATGGCGTTTTTTGTTTAAAGATAGTGAGTAGTGTTTTGTGCGTGGTGAATGGGAATGGCAGGAATGATTCCATTTGATCAGAAGTTAACCCATTTTCCTCAAGGTACAATCAACACCGTTTATAAAATTGAAATCATGAGTGCAAAGATTTAATGGAGAAGAAACATGACCGATCCAACCAGTATTCCAACCTATAAACCCGAGGTAATTGAAACAAAGTGGCAGAAGCGATGGGAAGCCGATGGTCTTTATCACGCCGATATTGACCCGGATAAGCCAAAATTCTATGCATTGACCATGCTGCCCTACCCTTCAGGTGACCTGCATATTGGTCACTGGTATGCCATGACTCCCTCCGATGCCCGTGCCCGGTTCAAGCGCTTACAGGGCTACAACGTCCTGTTTCCTATGGGCTTTGATGCTTTTGGCCTACCGGCTGAAAACGCTGCCATTCAACGCGGCATCCATCCCAAGGCGTGGGTCTTCCAAAATATTGAAAAAATGCGCGGGCAGCTCAAATCGATGGGCGCTATGTTTGACTGGCGGAGAGAAGCCATCTCAGCTGAACCCAGCTATTACAAATGGACCCAGTGGTTCTTCATCAAGTTCTTCCAGAACGACCTTGCCTATCAAAAAGAAGCCCCGGTAGATTTCTGCCCCAACTGCAATACCACCCTGGCACGTGAACAAGTGCAGGGTGAAGACCGGCATTGTGAACGCTGCGGCACACCCGTCATTAAAAAGAACTTGAGGCAGTGGTTCTTCCGTACTACGAATTATGCCGAAGAACTGCTCGATTTCTCAGGCATGGATTGGCCGGAACGGGTCCAAACCCTGCAAACCAACTGGATCAACCGCTCTGAAGGCGCATCGGTGATCTTCAAAACAACAACCGGCGATGATATTGAAGTTTTTACAACCCGCCCAGACACGCTCTGGGGCGCGACCTTTATGGTCTTGGCACCTGAACATCCCCTGGTACCAAAACTCACTTCGGATTCACAAAAAGAAGGGGTTACCACCTATCAAGATCAGGCAAAACGCATGGGCAATATCCAGCGAGAATCTGCTGAAAGAGAAAAAACGGGCGTTTTCACCGGCGCTTACGCGATAAACCCCGTCAACAACAAAAAGATTCCTATTTGGATTGCAGATTATGTCATGATGGGATACGGTACAGGGGCGATCATGGCTGTCCCCGCACACGACCAGCGTGACTTTGAATTTGCCCGTAAATATGACCTCCCTATCGAAGTGGTCATTCAACCGCCAGATATCGACCCCATTGATCCAGAGGAGATGGAAGGGGCTGTTCCCGCCAGCGGTGACATGGTTAACTCAGGCCCATTGACCGGCACACCAGGCGAGATTGCCTTTGAAAAAGCTGTCGAATACCTCGAAAAACATGCCATTGGCGAAGCAACTATCAACTACCGTCTGCACGATTGGTTAATCTCAAGACAGCGATACTGGGGTGCCCCTATCCCGATTGTTTACTGTCCAAAATGCGGTGCCGTTCCTGTCCCTGAAGAAGAACTGCCCGTCAAGCTGCCTGACGATGTCGAGTGGCTGCCAACAGGCGAAAGCCCCCTCAAACTGCATCCAACATGGCGCTTCACTGAATGCCCCATTTGCGGCGGGGAAGCGCAACGTGAAACGGATACCATGGACACCTTCATGTGCTCAAGCTGGTATCACCTGCGCTACTTGAGCCCGTATTATGATGAATATCCCTTTGATCCCAAAGAATATGATTACTGGATGCCGGTGGACACCTACACCGGTGGCATCGAACACGCCACCATGCACCTGATCTACACCCGTTTTTTTCACAAAGCATGCCGTGACCTGGGCATCACCAGGGGAAAGGAGCCCATGCTGCAATTGCGGAACCAGGGCATGGTCCTGGGTGAAGATAATGAAAAAATGTCCAAGAGCCGTGGCAACGTTATTTCTCCCGATGACCTTGTTAAGATTTACGGCGCTGACACCGTGCGGGCATATTTAATGTTCTTTGCCCGCTGGGAATTAGGCGCGCCATGGAACAGCAGCGGCATCGAGGGCAGCATTCGCTGGCTTCGCAAGGTATGGTATACCTTCCTGGAACCCGAAGATACTGATCGACAGGCAACTGCACAGGCGATCAAGAACCTGCGCCGTAAAGTACACCAAACCCTACAATCCGTAACCCGTGATTTTGAAAATTTCAACTTCAACACCATCGTCTCGGCTTTGATGGAATTGCTCAATGAGATGGCAATAGCAAAAGCGCTTGGTATTTTTTCAACAGAAGCCTGGCGAGAAGCAGAGAGCATCTATCTGCGCATGTTAGCCCCGGTTTGCCCGCACATTGCTGAGGAAATTTGGGCTCAAACCGGGTATGAATATTCGATCCACAATCAATCCTGGCCTGAGGTTGATTTAGAAGCCACACGAGAAGAGGAGATCACATTGATTGTCCAGGTTAACGGTAAATTGCGTGATCGCCTGGTTGTGCCTGCTGATATCGACGAAGAAAGCGCAAAACTAGCTGCACTTGACAGCGAAAACGTACAGAATTTCCTGGAAGGTAAACAACCCAAAAAGATCATCTATATACCCGGACGGTTGGTGAATATCGTCATATAAGGAAAGGGATTAATTAGAAAAATAATTTCGCAGCGACATTCTACACAACGTCTCTACGATTTAAGGCATATAAAGATGGATAGCTGTTGAAGGAGGAACAATTAATATAATCCAAATTCAAAATGATGTTTATGATGATTTTATTTCGTAGCA
This sequence comes from Chloroflexota bacterium, assembly GCA_034189405.1. GTDB lineage: Bacteria > Chloroflexota > Anaerolineae > Anaerolineales > Anaerolineaceae > Brevifilum. Next base: position 13 of record JAXHUT010000118.1, on the reverse strand, counting down.
AGAACCCAATTCA
>JAXHUT010000117.1:0-7742 GCA_034189405.1 Chloroflexota bacterium | reverse complement strand
AACCCTGAAGGGACTGCATCATCTGGGATTGGGGCAGGGCTCTCCGCACGCTTCCGGGTTGAACCACGGCTTTTGGCATTGATATTTTCTCGGCTGGCAATTGACTTCTCGTCCCCTGGTTGGGTTTCTTCGTCAGCGGGTTTGTTTTCTTCTTTATCTGGGCTTTCCAAGTATTTGATCCCTGGGATATCTAAAATATGTCCAATTTTTTTTAGGGTGTGGACTCTTCCCTGCGTATCCAGATTTGGGTAAAGGTTCAACGCGTCGGTTACCGCCTGGATGTCTTCCTCTGATAAGCCGTCTGCCCGGGCTTCACCTGCCCAGGTGTCCGTTAATTTCTCTAATCCGCCAACAACCGCTTTATTAGCGTAGCCAAAGTCAGCTTCGAGTTTAAAAATTTTATACAGTTTTTCTGTAGATCGTTGCATTGTATTTGAATAACCTTTGGTTTATGAATTGATATAATTTTAGCGTCATTTTCCAATTAATCATAATGGAACCATAATTGAAGAAGCCAAACCTTATTGTATCATCAGCGTTCATCATGGACCCTTAAAAGGTCTCGGTTTGTATGCCTGAGGATTAATAAAGAAAACCCCGACATACGGGGTTTATCTAATAAGAGATTCACCCCTCTTTTTGCAACTATTCGATTGAGATAATCAATTGATAATGCGGTTGACCGCCTTCATGTACTTCAATTTCATGACTTGGGTAGATCGTTCGAATTTTGTCTGCGAGATCATTTACATGACTTAATTGAATATCTTCACCATAAAAAAGTGTGATACGTTCATAATCAATTGTGTTTGCAGCAATTAATAGAGCCTCACAAGCTTCTTCAATTGTTTGGGTTGAGGCGATCAGTTTTCCATTATGGAGGGCGATAACCTGTCCGTTTTCCACTTGCACGCCATCAATTTCAACGGTGCGTGTGGCTGTGGTGATCTCCCCGGTTTCTACATCAGTCATTGCCTCATTCATTGCTTCAACAGTTTCGTCAAAATCATTGTCAGGGATCAACCGAAACATTGCCGAAAGACCCTGGGGAACGCTAATGGTGGGAATGACCGCGACGTTTTTAACAGTCATAGAAGCGGCTTCCTTCGCAGCCATGATGATATTTTTATTATTTGGCAGTATGATGATTTTATCTGTAGGTAAATCTTCAAAAGAAGCCAGGAGTTCTTTGATGCTTGGATTCATGGTTTGTCCACCCTCAACGATGGCAGCGACACCCAGGCTTGCAAAAATGCGGGATAATCCTGATCCTGGTGATACAGCGACAACAGCAATCTGATCTGGTTGGACGAGGGTTAGCTTTAATTTTGGGTTTTTATTATTCTTGCGCTCGTCCATTTGGGCGACAAGATTTTCCATCATCACCTTTTGGATGGTGCCCAAACCCATCGTGTGATCAATCGGTAGATAACGGCTGTCCAGCGGCACATGGATGTGCATGCGATATATCCCATCGCCTTCGCCAACCTGGATTGATGTGCCAATTTTTGATAATTCTTCGTAGTATTCTTCTAGGTTGAAAGTTGATTTAGGGGTGAAGTCTATCACCACTTCATAATCCTGGCCTTCTTCAACAGTTTCCAGCGCATTTTCCAGGTCCATATCTGATAATGGCAGCACTTCGGTCACTGCTTTATCAAGGGAGTCACCGTTAATAAAACGCCACATCCCTTCAAAAATTAACATTAACCCTTTTCCGCCCGAATCTACGACGCCGGCTTGTTTGAGGATTGGAAGAAGATCGGGTGTCCGTTCCACTGAGGCGTTCGCCGTTTCAACAATATCCCACAAGACTTCTGTAAAACTGGATGTTCGCTGAACGGAAACGGTTGCCTGTGTCGCAATATCTTTCATCACCGTCAAAATTGTGCCTTCAACGGGTCTTACCACCCCCTTATAAGCGGTTGTTTTGGCTTCTTCAAGAGCATCGGCAAACAGTTTTACATCCATTGTGGGATGGTCATCCAATGCACGGGCAAACCCTCGCCAAATCTGTGAGAGAATAACGCCTGAATTACCCCGAGCGCCCATCAACGCACCACGAGCGATGCTGTGGGCAAACTGACCTACATTCGATGTGCCAGAGGTTGCCACTTCATCAAAGGCAGCCTGCATAGTAAGGACCATATTCGTCCCGGTATCACCATCCGGGACAGGAAAAACATTTAAGCTGTTTACAGTTTGCTGGTTGGTCTTCAGCCATATCATGCCCGCTTCAAGCAGCGTTTTCAGCCCTTGCCCATCAATGGGGACTGCGACCAGCTTGTGTCTTTCAACAGTTGATAGTTTTGATAATTCGGCAGCACTCATAATTCTCCAATGAATAAAAACACAATAAATTTAAGCCTTCAAAATAAACTAAAGATCGCTCAATCCATATTGCTGATCCGCAGACCGCGAACATGAACATTAATCCGTCGAACGGGTAAGCCCACCGTTTTTTCAACGTTGTATTTTACACTCTTCACAACACTATTGGTGATGCTTTTAATTCGAGTGCCATATTCGACAACGATATAAATGTCGATCACCAGACCATCATGGTCAAATTCGACTTCAACACCATATTTGGCATCGTTGTTGAACAATTGCCGAATATTTTCTATGAGATTTTTTGGTGCTAAACCGACAACACCATAAGATTGAAGCGTTGACTGACGTGCAATGGATGCGATTGCACTTTTCTGGATCAAGATGCTTCCTAATTCGTTATGTTTGTTTTCTGTTTCTGCCATATCTTCCTCACAGACTTGCTTGATGCTTTAATTAGAGTGTGGTAAAATGCCTCGCTGTTTGGGAAAGGATTCCCAAACCTGGTTATTATAACTTAAAGTTTTTGAAAGGACGACATCATGGCGATCTGTGAAAATTGCGGAAAAAAGACCACCTTCGGTCAAAGTAGAAGCCACTCCATGCGAGCAACCAAACGACAATTCAAGCCGAATCTTCAAAAGGTTACGGTATATGAGAACGGACGGATGGTTCGAAAGACATTGTGCACCCGCTGTATTCGGACATTAGTTAAATCCACTAAATAGAACTAACACATTTACCAGGTCAAAGTCGCGGTTTTTATGCCGCGATTTTCTTTTTAAGGATTAAGCATGCAGTGCTTTCCGCAAAGCCGCTATTCCTGCAGCAATCCCGTCCTTGTATTTAAAAATTGCTGACCCGGCAATAAAATTCCTTGCACCAGCATTGAAACAGGGTTTAATTGTTTCACTGTTGATACCGCCATCCACCTGGATGCTTGCTTCTGATCCGCTTGAATCCAACAGACGCTTTGTTCGGCGAATCTTATCGAACATCGAGTCTATAAAGGATTGCCCGCCGAAACCCGGGTTAACCGTCATAATTAAAACGCTATCAGTATAATCCGTTAACTCAATCAAGGTGTTGATGGGCGTACCAGGATTGATGACGATTCCTGGGGACATGCCCATTTCCCGAATGGATTGCAGTGTGCGATGAATGTGTGGGCAAGTCTCATAATGAACAGTGATATGATTTGTACCCGCATCAGCGAAAGCTTGCAAGTGCTTCTCAGGTTCGACAATCATTAAGTGGACATCGATGGGTAGGTTGGTTGTTCTTTTGACAGCTTTGACAATATTGGGTCCAAAACTGATATTGGGTACGAAGCGTCCGTCCATTACGTCCAAATGAATCCAGTCCGCACCACCTTCTTCAGCTTGCTGTACTTGTTCACCCAGGCGGGTTAGATCTGCTGCGAGAATTGAAGGGGCAATAATGGTTGACATGTTTTTCCTTTGTTTTCTGTTATGGGTTAATTGAGAAATAGATATAGAGCCAAAATGGGATTAAACCAAACACGGCTGTGAAAGCCAACAAGCCCAGTATCCAGGTGACCCAGTCAATCGATTCATCAATCTTAAGGCGCTCTTCTTGTTCAGATTCGAAATAATGGGGTTCCCTGAAAGGTTCGACAATTGGTTTTTTCTCAAATTCAGATTTATGATTGGTTTTGTTGGCTTGGGGTAGGACAATGGGCCCCGTTTTTTCTTTGTTGATGCTTCCAAAGGATAACAAGACGCGTCCTAATTGGTCTGCAGTTCGGTAACGACCCGCAGGCTCTTTTGAGAGGACTTTCAGTGTAATTTCTTCAAGGGCTTCAGGGATGAGGGGGTTAATTTGCCGAGGGGGAATTGGTTCCTGGATGCGGTGCATCCGCGCTAAATCTGTTGCTTCGCCAGCTTCAAAAGGCAGCTGACCTGTAAGCATCTCGTAGAGTATAACACCCAAAGAATAGACGTCTGAAGCAGGGGAGGGTGCCTGACCTGCGGCTTGCTCAGGCGAGAAATAATGGGGGGATCCCCAAACCACATCACTTTTTTCATCAGGGTGGATGGTTGCCAGGGCACGGGCGATACCAAAATCGGTAACTTTCAGGCGGAAATCATTTGAGACGAGCATATTGTGTGGTTTAACATCACAATGCACCAGACCTGCCCGGTGTGCATAGCCGATACCTGCGCAGGCTTGTGCCATCAAGCCCACTGTATCTTCAAGGCTAAAGCGTTTTTCCTCGCGAATCAGCGACTTTAAATCCGTCCCATCAATGTATTCGATCACAATAAAAACCTGGTGCTCATCCAGGCCGAAGTCGTGGACGGTTACTATGTTAGGGTGTGAAAGGTTTGCTGCTGCTTTTGCTTCTTGCTTGAATTGTTCACGAAAATTATTGTCTTTGGCATAATCTTCGCGTAATATTTTTACCGCCACTGTTCTTTCCAGCATCTCGTCAATGGCTTTATATACGACAGCCATCCCTCCTGACCCAAGGGGATCTAACAAGCGGTAACGATTATTTAGTAATGCCTTTTCTTCCATAATTTAGTCGTTTTCCTGAACTGATTATAACATAGAGGAGCATTGTTGATTTAAGGACCAAGATAGGGCAATCGCAAAATTGGGGTAAAGGTCACAAATTATATCTTTTTTCCATTAATCCTGTAATAATGGACAATAATGGACGATAGTAAATCTTTGGGTCGCCACGGAGGACGGCCCCTACAGAAAATTGTGGTAAAAGAGATTGAATAGGCGATAAGATTAGGAATTTTTATTTCATGAGTATTTCGTACAAGGGTGGGGCTCTGTCCCCACCCGTTTTCAAAAAAATAATTATTGATTCTTTTTTGACTTTGCGATTGCCCTAGCCAAGATGAAATATCTAAATCAGAATTTTAGAATTTTCAACATCAATCAGGATGGGCTATAATAAATAAGGAAAAGATCATTGGATTTGGAATTATTTAATGGGCAAAACAAGATTCAAAGCACTTTGGAACCCGCTGACCTTATTAACCAGTTTAATCCTTATTGCAGGTTTGGTCCTTGTTGCAATGGTAGTCATTTTCCTGGCACGAAATCCAATGCCTTCAGCAGGGGCAACGCCTGTTGTAACGATCATCCCTGCACCGACGTTAACGCCAACGACCGTTCCGCCTACGTCGATACCATCACCAACGCCTACGACAATATTTTTTCTGCCGGAGGGTGTGATCGGTGTCGGCGCGTATGTGCAGGTTTCAGGGACCGATGGGGCTGGTCTGCGTATGCGTTCGGAACCAGGTTTAGGCAGCCAAATCAATTTTACAGCGATGGATTCGGAGGTATTCCTGGTTATCGATGGCCCCGTCGAAGCAGATGGTTATACATGGTGGCATCTCGAGGCGCCGTACGATCAGACCCGGAATGGTTGGTCAGCGGGTGATTTTTTGACGCCCATTGAGGAGGATGCGAGTTAGATATTAATTAAGATGTGTTTCAGATGATAGTAAGATTTGAATAATGGACTTTTTAAGTAAAATATGTAAGATTGATAATAATCTTGGTTTGGAGTAAATGTGAAGTGTTAGAATTTTTCAAAGGTATCCTTCCAGAAAGAAATGAAGGTGAAGTCGGGATTAAATCCTCAACATTTAAAAACCATCATGATGATTTCACGACAATTTCTGACCCTAAAACAAAAACGGTGTACAACGTGGCAAGCTGCCAATCTAGTGGCAGGGCGCGCGCACATAACGAAGATACGATATTTACACTTAATAGTTTAATTGATGGATTCGATTCGCCCGTTTCTTTTGGGCTTTACCTGGTAGCGGATGGTATGGGCGGGCATCAAAGCGGGGAGGTTGCCAGTAATCTAGCCGCCCAGGCGACCAGTCAGTACTTGATGGAGAATGTTTTTAACGGATTTGTGTATGAGCGGAAGAATTTCTCGGACGAGGAGATCGAGCATCACTTGATGAACGCTGTAAATAAAGCTCAAAAATTGATCAGCCATCGGGTTCCCGGCGGGGGGACAACGCTCACTTTAGTCATAATTTTAGGCGAGCGATTATTTTTTACCCATGTGGGCGACACTCGTTTGTATACGGTTGGGCATGACGGGCGATTGGTCCTCAAAACAAAGGATCACTCCCTGGTTAAACGGCTGATTGATTTAGGTGAGATTACAGAAAATGAGGCAAGTATGCACCCGCAGCGGAATATCCTTTACCGTGCGTTGGGACAGAATGATCCTTTTGAACCGGATATCGGTCATTTATCTCTTGAGAAGGGTGAAGGCTTCCTGATTTGTTCAGACGGTCTGTGGGGTGTGCTTGAAGAAAAACAGATGATCAGTATTTTGAATGATCAAAAATTAAATCCCGAGCAAATCGTTTGCGATCTTGTTGACGCAGCAAACGAATTAGGCGGACCGGATAATATCAGCCTGGTCCTGGTTGAACGGTTAATCTAAATTTAGGGAGTTTTCAGGAGGAATTATGGTAAATACAACATCACGAAAATATCGCATTTTGGTCGTGGATGATGAACGTCGCATGGTTGGTTTTATCCGGCTCAATCTGGAGCAGGATGGGTTTGAAGTTATCGAAGCCTACAATGGTTCTGAAGCATTGGAACGACTGCGGGATTCTCTGCCAGATTTAATTCTTTTGGATGTTATGATGCCGGACATCGATGGGTTTGAAGTCCTTCGCATGATTCGGGAGATCAGCCAGTTGCCGGTGATCATGCTGACTGCAAAAGGTGAGGAAGATGATAAGGTTAAAGGGCTTGAATTGGGGGCGGATGATTATGTCACAAAGCCTTTCAGTCCACGAGAGCTCGTCAGCCGTGTTAAGGCTGTTCTACGGAGGGGATCCACCTTTGAAGAGGAAGATCAAGGGGTAATAGAAATTGATGATCGTCTGAAAATTGATTTCGGCAGGCGAGAAGTCTGGGTGGATGGCGAATTGGTAAAATTACGACCAACGGAATACCGCTTGCTGTACCATCTTGTCCAAAATGCGGGCTGGGTACTGACCCATGATCAAATATTAACCAAAGTGTGGGGTTATGAATATCGGGATGAACCCCATTATGTACGACTTTATATTAATTATTTGCGAAAAAAGATCGAAGCGGACCCTTCGGATCCAAAATACATTCTGACGGAACGAGGTGTAGGCTATCGCTTTGTTGATTACAGGCGAGATGAGACCCTTTAAAGAAGGGTAAAAGAATGACAAAAAAGACAATTTTATTAGTAGACGATCACGAAGTTGTTCGGATTGGATTGAAATCCTTACTAGAACACAACGACCAGTTTGAGGTTGTTGCTGAAGCTGGAACGGCAAAAGAAGCTATTGAGATGGTTGAAAAGCACCATCCAGATGTTGTTTTGATGGATATTCGTCTGCCAGGACCAT
>JAXHUT010000116.1:0-4019 GCA_034189405.1 Chloroflexota bacterium | reverse complement strand
AATCTCCTTCTTTTTTGTTTGAAAAGATATCAAAAAATCCGATGTTGATGTTAATAGGATGGTAGCATAATACGATTCCAGCGTCAAGGTCAGCCTGGCGTACCTAAATTTAATTTATAAAAAACGGTTGAGTTGATATTTTAGTAACAAAAAAAGTCGTTTGTTTTATATCCAAGAACTGATATTACTGAATCACTATCCCAGGTATTCTCGAGAATTAGGCCGTTAACATATCTGATTATTATTGTTAATGCCCATCTAATGGTTTTGGGCTAAAATATTGATTTAAGAAAGGATATAAAGAGATATGAAATCACGGAAATTTAGACTTTGGCTTATTGTTGGAGTGTTGCTCTTGGCGATGATGGCTTGTTCTATCCCAAGTTTGCCGTTTTTGACAAGTTCAGCAGAACAAACACCGGTCATTATTGAAGAAGATGTTGAAGTTCGTCCCGAAACTGAGACAACGCAAAGAACGGAAGTTTTAATACCGAACAAGGTGTTGATGGAGGATGCCCTGGTTAAGCTTTATGATCAGGTCAGCCCGGGTGTGGTATCCATCCAGGTTTACTCTCAATTTGGCGAGGGCTTAGGGTCTGGCTTTGTGATCGACAAAGAAGGTCACATCGTTACTAATTATCATGTTGTCGATGGTGCTGAAGAAGTGGAAGTCCATTTCCAAAGTGGGCTAAAAGTATATGGCGATGTCATTGGAGAAGACCTGGATTCTGACTTAGCAGTCATTCAAATTGATGTTAACCCGGCAGAGCTCCATCCGCTAACCCTTGGGGATTCTGACCGTGTGCTTGTTGGACAATCGGTGATTGCCATTGGCAATCCGTATGGATTGAGCGGCACAATGACTACCGGTATTGTCTCTGCTCGTGGGCGCACGCTTGAATCCATTCGGCAAACGGAATCGGGCTCATACTTTTCAACCGGTGATTTGATCCAAACGGATGCTACCATCAACCCGGGGAATTCAGGTGGGCCTTTATTGAATTTAAACGGCGAAGTGATTGGTGTCAACCGTGCTATTCAAACAAGCGGGAGCACATTGGAAGGCGGCGCAGCCAATACAGGCATCGGCTTTGCTGTGTCATCCAATATTTTAAAACTTGTGCTGCCCGCCCTCAAACAAGGTGAAACATATAGTTATCCCTATTTAGGTTTGTCTGCCCTTTCATCGCTGACTTTAACACAAGCAGAATATTTAGGTATACCGCAAGCTACGGGTGCTTACGTGGCTGAAATTGTTCCGGGCGGCCCAGCCGATCAGGCGGGCATCAGGGCTGGAAATGAACCCACGCAGGTTCTGGGTTTGTACGCTGGCGGGGATTTGATCATCGGTGTGGATGGACGTGAAATGCAGCAGTTTAGTGATATGTTGAGTTATATGATACTCAATAAAAAACCGGGTGATGAGATAACCTTAACTGTTTTGAGAGTGGGTCAAGAAATGGATATCACCGTTGTGTTGGGCGAACGCCCCGAAAGTATTCGCTAAGGGCTTATTGCGCCGCAGTTTTATGACTGCGGCGTTTTTTGATCATACTCTAAAGGCAATTACATCCACAATTTTTGATGAATATTTTGGTTTGGGATAAAATAATATTAAACTTGATCTGAAAGATCAGGCGCTCACCTTAATAATTTCACAATATCAATGGAGGCAAAAATGTTTTCTGAAAAAAATCTGCAGGCGCTTTTGGATTATTCCGCAGAAAATCAGGTTGTAAGCCTTTACCTGAGCACGGATCCCACTGAGATGAATACCGAAGCTTCAAAACTTCGGCTGCGAAACTTGTTGAAAGGGATTGACCTCCCGGAAGATGTTCAAGCCATTGAACATTATGTGAATCTTGAATACGATTGGGCCGCGAAGGGCTTGGCAATATTTTCAGATCAAGCAGCTGATTTTTTCAAAACATACCAGTTCAATTTATCCTTACCGGATAAAGTTAACATCGGAAAACATCCCACCATCCGACCATTAGTTCGTATATTAGATATCTTTACGGGTTGGGGTGTGGTTTTGGTCGATAAAGAAGGTGCCCGTTTATTCTCATTTAATTTGGGTGAATTGGGTGAGATTGATGGTGTTACCGGTGATGAGGTGAAGCAAACCAAACGAGGTGGCGGCAATGCCATGCCCGGACGTATGGGCGGCGCTAATGTTAGCAGTAAAGTTGAAAATATTATTGGGAAAAACATCAAAGAATTCATCAGCGAAGCAATTGATTTTTTCGAACATCACCATATCCGACGAATCATGATCGGTGGAACCGATGATAACATTGCGCGATTCAAGGATGAGCTGCCAAAATCATGGCAGTCGCTTGTGGTGGGTGAATTTCCAATGAGCATGCTTGCAGGCGAGTCTGAGGTTTTAGAACAAGCAACAAAAGAAGCCCTGGCTGCCCAAAATATCGCCAACAATTCGCTGGTTAACCAAGCTGTGACACTGGCTGCAAAGGGCAGCAATGGTGTCATCGGTTTGATTGACACCTTGAATGCAATTCATGAGGGACGGGTTAGAATTTTGCTGGTAAACCAGGATTTTGAGCAGGAAGGGTACCGCTGTAAAGGTTGTGGTTTGCTGACGACACAAGAACTAGACACCTGCCCATTCTGTGGCAGCACCTTTGAAAAAATTGATGCTGCTGTCGAAATGGCGGTACGAGAAGCCCTGCAAAAGAACGCCCAAGTAAAAGTGATGAGTGATGTTGAACCTTTGACGGAGGCAGGGAATATTGCGGCTATTTTGCGTTATTAAATCGGAAAATTAAAAGTTAATCTTAACAATCAATGAGTCTACTAAAAAACTATTAAAATATGGGAAGACCTCTTTTTGCATTGGATCGAACTTTTGAAAGGCTCAGAGTGGGCGTTTCAAATTTAAGTGAAGCTGCCTGACTTTGAATAGGACATTAGAATTGGATATCAGGACGAATCTCTGCACAAGCTGTCCACCATGGGTGTTGGGCGTTTTGATGTTTGGATGAGGGATAAGATCAGACCTTCAATGCCTGCTTAAAATATTCAATAAGGAGAACAATTTGACACATACACTTTTCCAAGTGGATGCTTTCACAGAAGAGCCCTTTCGCGGAAACCCGGCTGGTGTGTGTTTGCTTCAAGCACCCGAATCGGATGAATGGATGCAGGCGCTTGCTGCCGAGATGAACCTGTCAGAAACGGCATATCTCTTGCCTGAAGGGGATGCGTGGCGCTTGCGCTGGTTCACCCCGACAACGGAAGTTGATTTATGCGGGCACGCCACGCTCGCAAGCGCATGGGTACTTTTTGAACGTCATCCAGAACTTCGTGATGATTTGATCAAGTTTCAAACTCGAAGCGGTGAACTTTCCGCTCGCTGGGTGGATGGCGCCGTGGAGCTCGATTTTCCTGCAATGGCTTATAAAGGGATTACAGTCGATGCCAGGGTGCCTCGAATTTTAGGTTTTCAACCCATCGGTGCGGTTTTTTCGGGTAATTATTTTTTGTTTGAAGCAATCGATGAACAGTTTATTCGAGAAGCTCAACCTGATATCCTTGCGTTGAAAGCGCTTCCCATGCCAGAAGTGATCATCACAGCAAAAAGTGAGGATGACCAGCTTGATTTTGTGTCACGCTTTTTTGCCCCACAGCTGGGTGTCGATGAAGATCCGGTTACAGGGTCGGCGCATTGTCTGCTGGCACCCTATTGGGCAAAAAAATTGGGCAAAACAGAACTACAAGCTTTTCAGGCGTCAAAACGCGGCGGTTATCTTCATTTGCGCCTGGTTAAAAACCGTGTGCGCATGACGGGGTATGTAAAAATGATTTTCCGGGCGGATTTATTCCTTTGACGCTGCCGCATTGGAAAAAGGTACCACCCGGCTAAGAAATCAAGAGGTGTTTCATGTAGGATTAAATGACCTTGCCACAAAGTCCGCTCACACCGTGTGAGGATCATTGTTTTACTTGTTTTCATTTAAATCCATTATCGTTGAATTTAAGATGAAAATAAAGATAAA
>JAXHUT010000115.1:0-3738 GCA_034189405.1 Chloroflexota bacterium | reverse complement strand
GGCGGACTTTCCAGGATCACAAGGTTGCCCGTCAGGTGGTTGAGCAGCTCCGCCAGCATGGCTTTCAAAGTGTGCAACCAGGGTTAAAAGCGCTCATCCAGCAATCGCAGGGCAAAAAGAGGGAAAAATTGGAAGACTTTTATCGCTATGTCCATCACAACCAGGATGGACTGTTAGATCTGAAGTATCGCGGAATTTCGCAGCCAGCGTGTCTGGGCGCTATTGAGGGCAATGTCGATAAACTTGTCGTTCATCGCATGAAAGGCCTCGGCTGCTGTTGGCGTTTACCGGGCGCGCGTGCCATGCTAGCCATCTGCCGCCATGCGCAACAATTGGCAGGTCATGCCTATGAGTATCTACCGGTTTTTTCTGGCCACACCAACCCTCCCATCAGCTCGAATCTGACAGTAGAATATGCTGAAGTCTTGCATGCTTCCATACCGTTATTCCAGGGACCAGATCAGAATAAACCCTTCGCTAAACGCCTGCATGACTACATCTATGGCCGCTAATCTCTCTTCTTGCTATCTATGGGAATTTGATACAGTAACGGGCAAAGTAATCGGAACCAACCTGTATTTTAACCTAAAAAAGTCTCTTGGCAATGACCTACTCTCCCAGGAAGTCGCCCTCCAAGTACCATCGGCGCTGACAGGCTTAACGACCGGGGTCGAAAGGATGACCCCTTTGCCTGTTTTTGTCCATCCTTTTTTTTATCTCACATCTGTTTAAACTAATTCAACAATTCTAACAATCAGATGCAGGATCGAATTACCTCTAAAAGAATCACAGAGGGAGCCTCGCTCCCTCTGTGAAAACCATCAAAAATCAATCTACAATCTTAAATTTGAACCCGTAGATATAGTTACCGATATCTTCTCTTTTCAACTTCCTAAAGACCATTTTTACTCTTGTACCTTCTTTGTACTCTAAAGGTGGGGGGAAATTTACGATTTCTGCACACAGAAATGGGCCATCATCGAGCTCAATAATCGCCGAATATTGAGGATTCAACTCTTCTAGGCCGATTAATGGATACCAGATTGCGTCTGGCTCTAAAACTATCGTACCCGTTTCAGCGAATTTTGTTTTTTCAAGGTCTCTAGAGTGACAGTAGGGACAGACCTCAACGGGGGGAAATATTTTCTTTTCGCAATTCTTACACACTACTCCTACAAGTCTGTAACGTCCAGCCCTCTCCCTCCACGCTTTTGCTGTCGAGTGGTTAATATATCTTCCGATTTTTTCAGGAATACTTGGCATTGGGTTAACCTCCTCTCTTTAATATACCGACCAGCATAGAAGCCCCATTGGACCCTTCATTCGAAAACATTCCAAATTCTGCATTGGGAACCTGTCTGCCGTCTTTTTCCGCATCACCCCTGAGCTGCAATGTAAGCTCATGTACCTGATTTAAACCAGATGCGCCGATGGGGTGACCCAACCATCTCATGCCACCATGCGTGCTGCAAGGGCATTTCCCACCAATTCGGGTTTGTCCTTCATAAACCATCCTTGGAGCTTCTCCCTGCTTAAAGATTCCCATGTTCTCAAGATGAACCATCGATACAACAGTGCCGGAATCATGGACAGTGCATAAGTCAATGTCATCGGGCGTAATTCCAGCTTTTCGATAACATTCATTGGAGGCTTCAATCTCCCCACGCCATTGTAGAAGCCCATTTTTTCCATCACCCCATCGCCATCTATTGCCTAACAGCTGTGGATCAGATCCCATGGCGATATGCTCGATATAAACCAGCGGTTTCTTTGTTAATTTTTTTGCTACATCCTCAGATGCAAGGATTACTGAAGTTGATCCGTCTGTCATTGGACATAGCTCAATCATACGAGCGGGTCCATATAAAGGAGGTGAATTCTTAACATCTTCCAACGTTAATGGTTTCTTTCCATACTGATTACAATACGGGTTTTTAACTGCATATTCATGAAGAGTGACTGGAAACGTAAGCCACTGTTCATCGGTAGAGCCATATGTTTTCATATGTAAACGTTTAACATGAGCCATTAATGGTCCCCACGCCAAGCCAAAGTTGTACTCCCACTCAACATCTGTGTGAGCACCGATTGCTTGCCAAGCGTTTACATTGTCGGTGTTCTTATCAACACCAGCAACCAATACAATATCCGATTTACCCGATAAAACATTTAACCAACCTGCGCGGGTTGCAGTGGTGCCACTTGCACATGCATTTTCAATATGCGTCAATCCCTTAGGCCACATTCCAATTTCCCAGTTAGCCATTCCAGCTGGATGATTTTGGCCATGCATTTCATGAGAACCCATCGACAGATACCCTGCATTTACATCATCTATTGTCAAATTTGCATCGTCTAATGCTTTGTTGACAGATTCGACGAGTAACGAGCGCCAACTTCTTGTGGGCAAAACAGAATGAAGGGTTGATCCGATTCCAACAATACATACTTTTCTTTCGCTCATGTTATTCACCTCCCAATGCTCTTTGGTATTTACGATCCAACTTTGCATATGTGGCGTAGTTGATGTAGGTTTTGGCTTTGATCAGGTCGATGACTTTTAGTGATCTCGAGACTGCTGATATTCCATCCACAACTTTAATTGAGAAGGCATCGCTGCCAGCACCTGATCCGTATGAAGCAACCAAAATTGATTCGCCTGGTTTTGCTTGATCAAGCACCTTAGCCAACCCAACTAAAACCGATGATGCACCTGTATCTCCAAGTTCGTCTGAGATGAGCGAAGGTGCAACCTGACTATCTTCAAATCCTAACGACCTTCCGATTACGAAGGGGGAAGCCCCATATGTCTGGTGAAATACCGCGTAATCGAAGTCTTTTGGCTTCCTACCCATTTTCTCCAGCAGGCTTGTCACGGTATTCGTGACGTGTAAAGGCAATCCAACTTCAGCCTCGACCATCGCATCGCCACCACGAGTCAGGTATCTGTCGCCATCCAGTCGATAAACATCTGGAGTGTCACTGTTGTACGTTGTAAAACCCTCAATTTCAGCGATCAGATCTTCGTCTCCTAACACGAAGGCACCAGCACCTGCTGAAGCGGGGTATTCAAAACTATCACTAGGTTCAGTATGAATACCCAAATTATCGGAACCTATAGCCAATGCATTTTTCACTAGCTTTTGTCCAACAAGCGCCAAACCAATCTGGACCGCAAGGGTTCCAGATTTTCCAGAAAACTGCACATCGCCAACATAGGAATTATTCGGCGACCCCAAGGCCTCAAGAACAATAGTACTCACTGGTTTCATAGCATAGGGGGAAGTGCACGACCCAAAAAAAATAGCGCCGATATCATTGGGGTCGATTGTTGACATCTCAAGGGCTGTCTTTGATGCTTCGACAGCCATAGAGATTACATCTTCATCAAAACCGCAAACCGCACGCTCCTTGAGGTTCTTCATTTGATGAAGAAATACCGGATTACTGTTGACCCAAGTTTGGACAATCTCCTCAACCTTAATTCGGTACGGTGGAACATATACACCATAGCCTTTTATACCGATTGTCATTGAATTACCTCCTCTCAAATAGTTAGTTAGTTAGTCTTAAGACTCTGTATTAATGATAAAGGAGGGGTAAATTAAATTACAATCGGGTAACTTCTATTAACCGGGAGCGAATTTGTCGATATTACTTGTAAGTAATCCTTGATTAATTGTAACTGCTCAGGCAGGTGAGACGAAAGAAGGTAAATAAGGCGTACCAGCGAGAGCT
>JAXHUT010000114.1:0-3356 GCA_034189405.1 Chloroflexota bacterium | reverse complement strand
TCACGATCTAAATGGAAAAGCGCTTTATTCGCCCACACATCCGCACTATCATAGGCGACAAATATCGGGATATCGCCGATGATACGAATGCCTTTTTCCTTTGCATACATGCGTAAGCTTTGCCATTGTTCATTGAAAATAAACTGCAGGTAATTCTGGAATTCAATATCTTCTTTATGTTCCCTGACAAATGTTTTTAATGTTTCCTGGTCTCTTTCGCGGAATGCTTTTGGCCAATCGCGCCACGAAACATTGCCATAGTCTGCTTTTATTGCCATAAAAATGGCAAAAGGGTCCAACCAATCTTTCTGAGATTCTTTAAAACTGGTAAAAGCCTCCTGGTGCTTTTTTAGTTTTTTGTCACGAAAGTGTTCAAAAGATTGCTTGAGAATTTTTATTTTCCATTTAATGACAGTACCGTAATCCACTTTCTCGAGGGGAAAATCAGGCCTATCCGCTAAATCTGATTTTGTAAGAAAGTTTTGATCCAATAATCGTGTGGCACTGATCAGATACGGGTTGCCTGCAAAAGCTGAAAAGCATTGATAGGGTGAATCCCCGTATCCGGTGGGACCCAAGGGTAAAACCTGCCAGAATTGGGTTCCTGTTCGATCGAGGAAATCGATCCAGCGATAAGCCTCGGGCCCTAAATCACCAATACCGTCGGGGCCAGGCAGGCTGGTTGGGTGGAGTAGAATGCCTGATGCTCTTAATTGTTCCATAAGCGACTCCTTGCCAAAAATTTTGTTATTGATGATTGTGTCTCCTGAAAAACACCTGGAAAAAGGGAAGACCCCCACATCGTGCTACTCCCCTTCCCAATCAGGGCTTTTTGAAGAGGATCCATAATTAATCATACTGTAAAAGGTATCAATATACTTTTGGGCTGATTTCTGCCACGAGAAATCGATTTTCATCCCATTGTGTTGAATTTCTCGCCATTTGGAGGGGTTTTGATAAAGCCGAATAGCGCGCTTTAAAGTAGCTGCGAATACAGAGGGGTAAGGCTTTTTAAATAAGAAACCTGTGCCGCCATCAACTTGATGGGAAACAGGGGTAATTGTATCCACTAAGCCACCCGTTGCCCTGGCAACGGGCACACAAGCATAGCGCATTGCAATCATTTGGGATAGACCGCAGGGTTCATATCGAGAGGGCATCATGAAAATATCCGATCCTGCATACAGCCGATGGGCAAGCTTGCTGTCAAAATCAATAATGGTGCGGACTCTATTGGGGTAGTCTTTTTCCAAACCAGATGCCATCTGCTCAATTGTCGGGTTGCCTGTACCGAGAATTATTGCTTGCCATGGCAAATCCTCGCAATATTTTAATCCTCTCAGCGCGATATCAATGCCTTTTTGTGCATCCATACGGCTGACCAAGGTTAACAACGGTATGTTTTCATTTTGTACAAGACTGAATTCTTGCAGCAAATCAAATTTATTGATCGGTCGTTTGGATAAGTCGTTAATGGAAAAATTCTGGGCTATTTCTGGATCCGTTGCAGGATCCCATTTTTCAACATCCAGTCCATTGACAATGCCTTGAATGTCAGATTTCCTTGTTTTGAGAAAGTCTTCCAAGCCGCAGCCAAATTCTGGTGTAAGAATTTCCTCAGCATAATGTGGAGAAACTGCCACAATTTTATCTGCATGCAAAAGACCGAGAGGCAACGGGGCATGCCTTGCCCATTCCGGTAGGGAAGCGTCTTCGGATGGTGGGAGCCCATAATCTGAGAGGGCTTTTTGAACACCCAAACCCATAAATGGCAGGTTGTGTAGGGTTAATAACGTCTTTGTACCAGCGAGGTATTCTGAATGGCTATCCAGGGTTTTTAAGGCATAAATAGCTGATGCTGTATGCCAGTCGTTTGCCTGGAGAATATCGACTTTGAAGTCCAGAAACTTAGCTAAACCCAGGCAAGCCAGTGAGAAGAACACAAATTTATACCCGTCAAAAATGGGTTCTAATGAATATACTGGGGATTTTTCATCAATGGGTTCGCCGTCTAAAAAGTAGATAGGCAGACCATCTTTATCATAATAATAAACCTGGCAGTTGACCTGACCCTTTAAACGATTGACCCCAAATTCCCCCAAGAATTTTGGTTGATACCCTTTTTGTTTAATGGCAAAATGAAAAGGCAGCACGACCCTAATATCGACATTTTTCGATTTTGGCAGGGTATCAGAAAGCGTATGAATGGCATCAGGCAAAGCACCTGCAACATCACCCAAACCGCCAACTTTGACAAAAGGTTCTGCTTCAGCTGCAAGGAAAAGGACATTGAGGGTCATTCTATTGCTCACCTTCTATTTGTGATTTAAGTAGTTTTTGACAATCTCGATATAATCCTGTGTTTCAGCCTGGTCAGAGGATGCGCCAAGATATTCGATCAATTCAGCAATTAGACTGGATTTTAGTTCTGCGTCTTCACGACTCCACGTGCGGCTTTTAACCTCGAGGAAGTGGCCCAAATTAGGATTGATAAGCGTATCAACATTGATATAAAAATCAACCCCTTTGTATTGAATTTTGAATCTTTTGCGATCCTTTTCAATGTCAATTTCACTGCTTGGTTCGAAGTATTCTCGGTAAAAGCGCAGTGAATGGGTCGCAGGTGCGTAATAACGACTGCGTGAAAGCATCACATCGCGTTCGAAGGAACCTTCGCGAGATACACCAACAAGTGTCAACCGTCCACGAACATTGGTGATTTCACCATTCTTGCCGATAAATTCATCCTCTCTGTAGCGTAAAAGTCCCTGCTCCTTTTTTTCAAAGGAGAAGTATGTGTCGTATTCGTGGTAATGTCTTGTGTAAGTGATATCGATAGCATCCTGGTCGAGGGCTTGGATGATTTTTTCTGGATCTTCGGTATGCACCTTAGCCTGGACTTCAAAGCTCTCTTCTTGCATTGCGCCGCCAATGGCGACCAACTTTGAAAGGATGGATTGCTCTCGATCAATTAAAAACGCATCAATTTTCTTTGCATAATCCTGAGCTTCTTTCATCAACCGCGCTTCATTGAGGGTTAATAACACATGATCTTGCATTAACCATTTTCCATTGACCATAACATCGCTAATATCTGTGGATTTAGATGCATAAATGACTTGTGCATAAAGTCCTTCCAGGTCACGTTCAAATTTTGGAGAATTATGCAATTTATCAATTTCGATCAGGATCATGTCCGCCCGTTTGCCGACGGACAGTGACCCGATGATGTGGTCCATATGTATGGCTTTTGCGCCCATGCTGGTCGCCATTGCCAGGGTTTGCCTGGCGGGTAGGGCTGTTGGGTCACCTGAAGAGGCTTTTGCGATCATCGATGCCAAGCGCATTTCCTCAAC
>JAXHUT010000113.1:2441-4795 GCA_034189405.1 Chloroflexota bacterium | reverse complement strand
TTCGACGACAAAATATCTTTCTGGACACGGACAGGTTTTGGGTGGTGCAGCGATAACCACAGATTTGGAATTATTGAAGGGACCACTCTATCAGATTTATAAAATTATGGGCGCAACCCCGAGCCCAATCGATACTTGGATGGCCAATATGGGCCTTAAAACATTTGAACTGCGGATGGAACGACATTGTCAAAACGCCCTGCGGGTGGCAAGACGTTTAGAGGAGCATCCTGGAGTCAATCGTGTCTATTATCCCGGGTTGACCAGTCACCCTGATTATGCATTAGGACAAGTTCAGATGTCCGATTATGGCGGGATGATAGCTTTTGATCTCAAGGGAGGCTTGGAAGCTGGCAAGCGCATGATGGACAGGCTAAGCATTGCGACCCTGGCGGTCAGTTTGGGCAATGTGGACACATTGGTGCAGCATCCTGCCAGTATGACCCATCGCAATACGCCTCGCGAAAAACGTTTGGCGGCTGGCATCACCGATGGGTTGGTGCGCCTTTCTGTTGGCATCGAGGACCCGAATGATATCGTCCGTGATTTGTTGGGGGCAATTGAGGGATAATATGTGAGGGCGAGGCGTGCCTCGCCCCTACGGGTATTTCAATACTCGTATATGCTCCCGCCGATAAATTCCCTGATGACAGAATTCTCGGGGACAATCGAATCATCCTTGATTGGCTCCAAAGATTGCATCAATTGATAAACCCGGCTAGCGCGTTCATAGGCATCGGCGCGTAAAGGATCGTCCTTATATACTTCCGTCCATCTGGCAAAATCATCAAACAGCTTGGCTTTATACATCGGCATTTCATAGGGCATGGCGCTGTTGACGATGTAATCGGTTGTGTTTAGGAACGGGATGATATTCCGAAGTTCACTGGCGCGCACATAATGCCAGTGCAAGAGGGTCTTGGTTGGATCATAAGCCCTGTGTGATGCATCACGCAGCATACGCCGGATTAGTCGGATATCCGTCCAACGAACATAACGCCCATCAGGCCCCTTAAGTTGCAGCAGGGGCTCGATATACAGGCGGAATTTCATCTCTGCTGAAATATCCCTGGTCATATCAGGATAAAGGCCGTGCAGGCTGTCAATCAAGATAACATCATTGGGCGCTAATTTCATGGGTGTTTGGTCAAGGTGACGGGCGCCGGTCTTAAAATCATAAAAAGGTATTTTGATTTCCTCGCCCTCAAATAAGCGAGTGAGATGTTCATTGATCAAATCCAAATCCAGTGCCTGCGGTGTTTCGAAATCATAATCCCCAAATTCGTCCTTCGGATGCATTTCAAGGTCAAAGAAATAATTATCCACATTGAGTGTGACCAGGCGCATATTATGCCTTGCAAGCCGTTCACCAAGCTTAATAGTGGTCGTGGTCTTTCCGGATGAGGATGGGCCGGCAATGATCACCATTCGCAGTTCATCTTTCCGTTGCACAACAAGATTCGCAGCATTTTCCACGTCCTCCTGATAAAAGGCTTCTGAAGCACCGACAATTTCAGAGAGTTCACCTTTCCGGATACGTTCATTGAGGTGCGCAACAGTATGGAAATTATGCTCAACAGCCCAATCAAGGATTCGCCATAATTTAGCCCAGGGGATGTTTCCGGAAGGCTCAGATCGACGTTCCTCCCTTTGCTCCCGCAGTCGGGCGCGTTCCGCCCGGTAGAGGATATAGGCTTTAGCTACTTTTGCATGACCTTCTTCGATCAATGTTTTTTCAACGATATCCTGAATTTGTTCTACGGTGGGCGTTTCGCCTTCAGATGTTTGCGCCTCCAGGGTGCGGACGACTTTAGCCCCCAATTTTTCAGATGTGCCTTTGTCCCGTCCGCCAACAGCGACAGCAGCACGATAAATCGCATTGGTGATCCTCTGCGGCGTGAAGGCAACGATAGAACCGTCGCGTTTTTTAACTGATTTAATCTTGGTCATAGTCTCTCCTTCCGGTAAACATTTATTTACAGCATACTTTGAATTAATTATATCGAAGGTTTGCAAATAAGACCAACTTTGTGCGGAAACATCCAGAAAAACAGCCAGGAAAAATTTAATTTTCAAAAACCAAGCCGATCGAGGTTGACTCCTGGTATTTTGCTGTGCTATGCTCAAAGTGATGGAAATTGTATAAATCTGGGATCAAATAGAGCGCTTTTTGTTGACCTCAATTGGGTGCTCACTAATTTTTATACTTCAATAATATAATATTGAGGCTTTACATCTTTGGAGGCAAATATGAGAAAGAAATGGGTCAAAATTTCCTCACTTGTTCTGTTGATGATTGCCTTGCAAGCATGTAATTTGCCAGGACGGGATGAACCAACCCCTGAACCTGATGC
>JAXHUT010000113.1:0-2341 GCA_034189405.1 Chloroflexota bacterium | reverse complement strand
CACACCAACACTAACCCCATCATCAACGCCTACCAAGGAGCCGGAAATCTCCCTGCCTGTTTTCACGGACCCTGTTATTTATGATTTTGAAATGTTCACACCGACGAATGGATGGGCGTTGACCCAGGATAATGACAAGCTTTTACGAACTGTGGACGGCGGGCTCACCTGGTTAGATGCAACGCCTGCGGAACTTCACCCATTGCCGCCAGATGTCACCTCTTTATGGATCGAAGCGTTTTTTCTGGATGCTGAAACAGCCTGGCTTTCGCTAAATTCTTTGGGGGGCGAACTTTATCACTCCCAGGATGGGGGTGTCAGCTGGACGGTAACCACGCTTCCTTTTGAGCGAGCACGTTATTTTTTCCTGGATGAAGTTGTGGGTTATGCGCTTGTAGATTTGGGCGCAGGAGCCGGATCGCATTATGTGGCACTTCATCGCACGGATGATGGCGGCGAGACATGGACAAAGGTGTTCACCCATGCACCGGGAGAAACTAAATCTTTGCCTGAGAGCGGGTCTAAAAGTGGGATTACATTCCTCGATGTAAACAATGGTTTTATCGGGGGAACTATCCCAATGGAGGATCATTTTTACCTTTATACCACGACGGATGGTGGTGTAAACTGGACGCAGGAAACGGATATTTCCCTGCCAGGCGCTTATAGCGGCAGTTTTTTGGTGGTAAGGCAGCCCTTTTTTATCACAAGCACCACCGGCTACCTCCCAGTCCGTGCAATGACGCCGGACGATCAGACCTATCTATTGGTCTACCGCAGTGATGACGGCGGTCAGACCTGGATATTTCAAAACGCGGCCCAGGATGGCAGAACCCTTAGCTTTTACTCCCTGGATGAGGGATGGATGGCTGCTGGGACAAACATTCTCCAAACAACGGATGGCGGTGTGACCTGGTCGCTGAGCCCTATGGACGGAATCCCAGCTGGTGAATTTATTCTGAAGCTCGATTTTGTGGATGATCAGCATGGCTGGGTTCTGGCGACGCCTGATGACGAGACCTGGGAACCGCTCAAGCTGTATCAGACGTCTGACGGCGGTGTAACCTGGGCGCAGCTGTTGCCATAACACGGGAACAAAACATCTTTTTTAGATATTTGAAAACATTACCCCCTGGATATTTATTCAGAACAAATCCGGGGGTTTTTGTTGTCAGACGGGAAAAGCCCTGGATGTAGCCTGAATTAACCCCTTGCATCGAATTTCTTATAGACTTCTTAGAAAATGTCAGTAAAGTTTAGTAGTGGCTTGTATTTATGCCTATTCTTGGCGTCTTTCCAGATGGTATAATGCAATCCTTGAATTTTATTATTCCTTGATAGAAAGTGAGAACATGGCTAAGACAACCATTTCATGCCCCCAGTGTAAACAACCTGTTGCTGCCGACATCACCCGTTTATTCGATGTCAGTCAGGATCCCCAGGCAAAACAAATTTTACTTTCCGGCGCTTATAATCTGATCCAATGCCCAAATTGCGGTTACCAGGGTCAGGCGCCCACACCGATTGTATATCACGATCCGGAGAAGGAATTATTGTTAACCTTTTTCCCACCGGAATTAAGCGTGCCGGTTAATCAACAAGAGCAAATGATTGGCCCCATGATCAACAAGGTCATGGAAAGTTTGCCGATGGAAAAGCGCAAGGCTTATTTGTTCAAACCGGAAACCATGTTGACTCGTCAGCGTTTGTTTGAACGTATTCTTGAAGAGGATGGTATTACACCTGAGATGCTTGAATCGCAACAAAAGCGCTTGAATTTCCTTCAACGTTTGGCGAGTACTTCGCCTGATACACGTGTTGAGGTGATTAAACAAGAGGAGGCGTTGGTTGATGAAGAATTGTTGATGATCCTGGGGCGGCTAATCCAGAGCGCTGCTGCGTCTGGTGAAGAAGAAAGCACACAAGTTTTGGCTGGTTTGCAGCAGGATATCCTGGAAAACACCGAATATGGAAAAGAAATCCTGGTTCAAGCAAAAGAGCAGCAAGCTGCAATAGAAGCGCTGGAAAAAGCATCGGAAGAAGGGCTGACCCGAGAGAAATTGCTCAACTTAATCATTGATGCAGCGGATAGTGAAATCCAGCTGGTAACCCTGGTCAGCATGGCAAGAGGGGGCTTGGATTATGCTTTCTTCCAGCTCCTTTCAGAACGAATTCAGCGTGCTTCGGGCGAAAAACAAGCGAAGTTGACCGAGCTGCGAGAGAATCTTTTAGAAATGACGAACAAAATTGACCAGGCGATTAAAGAACAACAAGGTCTTGCCAGCCAGCTTTTAGATGACATCCTTGAACAAGAGGATATTGAAGCAGCAACCATGAAAGC
>JAXHUT010000112.1:0-5907 GCA_034189405.1 Chloroflexota bacterium | reverse complement strand
TTTTTTACATTGATGATGAAATCTTGCAAAGTGTTGAAACCGTACCCTATAAATATCAATTTCAAACAGATGGATTTGAACCCGGGATACATCGTTTGTATGCCGAGGTTATTTTAAAAGACGGAAGCACAAAAACCACATCTTTTGCGCAATATAAATTCCTCGGTCGAGAAGAAGCAAATCGCCAAATTCGGAGACTCTTTATTGGTATCGGCGTTGCTATCGTTGGATCACTGCTGGGTGTTGTGCTCATTCAAAGCCTGCTGATTAAGAAAAGCGGTAAAAGACCCCATCAGCCCGGAGAGGCCCGAAATTATGGACTCATGGGTGGAACAATATGTAAAAAATGTGGGCGTCCATTTCCCCGCCATATCTGGGGGATCAACCTGGTTGTGGGTCGGCTTGACCGTTGTGATAACTGCGGTAAATGGTCCATGACAGTACGGGCGACACCCAAAGCTTTAAGGTTGGCTGAAGAAGCCGAAAATGAAGACGCAGCCAACGACGAGCAAAAATTTGAAGGGGAAAAACGCAAAAAGGACCTTTTGGATGAAACCAGGTATTTCGATGATATTTAGGGGTTTTGTTATCTTGTTTTGATGACCAGATGGCGTGTTTATTGTTCCTTGACCTTCCGCGTGGTAGAATTCGAATGAACAAAATATGATGGAGGTACTATGGAACAACAGGTCGCAACAGATAAAGTTAAAAGAGGTTTAGCACAGATGCTTAAAGGGGGTGTGATCATGGATGTGGTGACACCCGAACACGCCAAAATTGCAGAGGATGCAGGTGCAGTAGCGGTGATGGCCCTGGAGCGTGTGCCCGCCGATATTCGAGCAGATGGCGGCGTTGCCCGTATGAGCGACCCTGAATTGATTATTAAAATAATGGAGACGGTATCCATCCCGGTCATGGCAAAGGTCCGCATTGGACATTTTGTTGAAGCCCAGATTCTCGAATCCCTTGGGGTGGACTACATTGACGAATCGGAAGTTTTAACGCCCGCAGATGTAGAACATCACATTTACAAGCATGACTTCAAATTACCTTTTGTTTGCGGCTGCCGCAATTTGGGTGAAGCCTTACGCCGCATTGGCGAAGGTGCCGCAATGATCCGCACTAAAGGTGAAGCCGGGACGGGTGATGTGGTCGAAGCTGTACGGCATGCACGCACGGTGATGGGTGAGATTCGTCGATTGCAGAATATGCCAGAGGAAGAGCTGATGTCCTTTGCGAAGGAAATCGACGCACCTTACAGCCTTGTCAGAGAAACGCGAGATTTGGGGCGGCTCCCCGTTGTTAATTTTGCGGCGGGTGGCATTGCTACCCCAGCCGATGCAGCTTTGATGATGCAGTTAGGCGTTGACGGTGTATTTGTTGGCTCAGGGATCTTCAAGTCCGGCGATCCTGCAAAGCGAGCGGATGCCATTGTCAAAGCGACAACGCATTACAATGATCCTGCAATCCTGGCTGAGATCAGCCGGAATCTAGGCGAAGCCATGGTTGGTCGTCAGGTGACGGACATACCGGACTCAGAATTAATTGCCTCGCGCGGTTGGTGAACCGTAAGATCAGCAGCGTACAATGAGTAATATTGGCGTCCTTGCTCTACAGGGTGATTTTTACGAGCACATCACCGTTCTTAAGTCCATTGGTGTCAAGCCGCGCCTGGTCAAATTACCGCGAGACCTGAAAGATCTCAAAGGGTTGATCATTCCTGGTGGGGAGTCAACCACGATTGGTAAATTGGCTGAAACTTATGACCTCATGACGCCTTTGCGCCAATTCGGTCAGGATCATGCGATCTGGGGAACCTGTGCCGGCGCAATATTTTTATCAAAGGACGCCCAGAGAGAACAGCCCTTGTTAAGATTGATGGATATTGAAGTACAGCGTAATGCTTTTGGCAGGCAGGTTGACAGCTTTGAAATTGATTTAACGGTACCCTTTTTAGAGAATGGTGAAGCCCGAGCCTACCATGCCGTCTTTATTCGTGCGCCATTGATCAAATCAGTCTATGGTAAAGCGGAAACCCTGCTGAAACTTCCGGATGGTGCTATTGTTGCTGCAAAGCAAGGGCGCTTGCTGGCGACGTCCTTTCATCCCGAATTAACAGAAGATGACCGTTTTCACCGATATTTTGTGGAGTTAGCACAATTATAAAAGTACGATCGATCCTTTGGTACGATTGGCCTTATATCTTTCGTCACCGCCGCCAATTAATCAGCACAGATAATGTGCTGGCTTTAACATGCGGCAAACCATTTTCCTGGTCTCAATTCATTTCTTCTATTAACCCGCTGGACCATGTTTTTACAGGCCTCTATGATCCTGGAAGTGGCGGCTTGAAAACGGTTGGTCAAATTTACCAATCAGGTGATTTGGATGGGGCTCAGCTGCATTACCTGCTTCCATCCGAGGATCAAAATACTCAGGATATGGTGATTTTATTGGAAGGCTTAATTCACAAGGCGGGTCACTGGGGCGCGAAGTATGTTATTGCTGACTTGTCGATTGATTCACCCTTGTTTGGTGCTTTCCGGCAAACAGGTTTTTCAGCATTGGCAAAGCAGCGCGTATTTCGATGTGAAACAGCCTGGGAGCCGCCAAAGGGGACGATAAATAAATGGCGAATTTGGACCAGTAAAGACGTTAGAGCCATGCGAAGCCTTTATGCCACATTGGTGCCGCCCGTTATTCAAACGGTTGAACCGCTTACAAAACGCAAAATGCTGGGGTTGGTTTATTATGATCAGGATGGTGATTTGAAGGCTTATGCAGATCTTGTTTATGGGCCGATCGGCGCCTGGGTTTTGCCATTTGTACATCCACAAACCAAAGAACACCCCCTAGATTTGCTGGGTCAACTGATTCATGATCTGCCTGACCTGAACAGCAGGACAGTATATTTGATCACGCGGTCGTATCAACCCTGGCTTGAAAATGCTTTAGCCACTTCTTCAGCCAGCCCAGGACCTGAGCAAGCATTAATGATACGGTATTTGGCGCTTCGCCAACGGGTAAGAACCGAGTTTTCTTTTGGTACGGTTGAAAGCGGCAATCCGGAACCCACGGTTCCACTTGCGCCAATTAAAAATAACCAGCAATAAGCCTTTACAGAGTCTTGGTTTGTATTCAAAGACGATGTTAACAAAAATCGGATACAATTATTGATTGCTGAATCAAAAAGATAAAATAATTTTTACGGAAATAGTTTTGAAGAAATTTATGTTAGACCACCAAAAAATAACAGATGATTTGGATTTGTTGCTGGATGTCCTGCCGACGCACATTGCGGAGGTTGTACGTGAGCTGGATGACAGCGATAATCTTTTAGAAATTGTAATGGATTTGGGACGTCTGCCGACGGCGCGTTTTGTTAATCGTGAAGTTGTGCTGAGCGATAAAGAGGTTACCTATGAGGAAATCAACATCCTCACCAAATCGATCAGTGATTTTGATGCTGACAACCGCGCTGGCATTGAGCGTACACTTCATCGTATATCCGCTATTCGAAACCGGCATCGCGATGTTGTGGGTTTAACTTGTCGCATTGGTCGCGCGGTTTACGGCACAAGCGATATCATCCAGGACCTGATTGAATCGGGGTCCAGCATTTTGATTTTAGGACGACCTGGCGTTGGCAAGACCACTATTTTACGAGAAGCCGCAAGGATACTGGCTGAAACTGCCCGAGTCATCATTGTGGATACCAGCAACGAAATTGGCGGTGATGGGGATGTCCCTCATCCAGCGATCGGCAGCGCTCGCAGGATGCAGGTTACTCAGCCTTCTTTGCAGCACGAAGTGATGATTGAAGCGGTGGAGAACCACAACCCCGAAGTGATCGTGATTGATGAGATTGGGCGCGAACTGGAAGCCATGGCTGCCAGGACCATTGCTGAGCGTGGTGTGCAGTTAATTGGCACAGCGCACGGCAACACTCTGGAAAACTTACTGCTTAACCCCACCCTTTCAGACCTGGTTGGCGGGATTGAATCCGTCACACTTTCAGACGATGAAGCTCGCCGGCGGGGCACGCAGAAGACCGTACTTGAACGCAGGGCACCACCTACATTTGATGTGCTGGTGGAAATTCAAGATCGCAACAGGATCGCTGTTCAGAGTGATGTTGCTGCTGCCGTAGATGCGCTCTTACGTGGATATCCCCTGCCGCCTGAAATTCGCTATCGCGATGATGAGAACAAAATTCATATTCAGAAACCAGCCGCACCCAGGTTGGGCACTGCGGCACAGGCGCTTAACCGATCTGGCAAGCGAGATACCACACCGTTCTCCCGGTCAACTGCCGCACAGCGCCAGGCTAACGGCGGGCGTGAGGTAGATACACTCGAAGAATCGATGGAGATGATCCAGGAGCAACGCCAGGCGCTCAATCCGGTTGATATTTATCCTTATGGTGTGGCACGAAATCGCTTGCTGCAAGCGGCAAAGCAATTAAAAGTGCCGGCAAAAATTGTACGTAACCTTAAGGACGCTGATGCTTTACTCACCTTGCGCCGTTATTATCGGGAACGTCAGCAGCCGGTTACCGAGGCTGAACAGCGTGGATTACCAATCTATGTGTTGAGGTCCAACACCAGCTATCAGATGGAGCAATTTTTAGTTGATCTTTTCAATCTCAGTAATGAGAGCACCAAGCACGAGTCGGAGAATGCGGTTGTTGATCAAACCCAGGCGGCGATTCAATCTGTACTCAATGGTGAGCGATGGGTTGATTTAGCACCTGCTTCTTCAACCATTCGACGCTTGCAGCATGAAATGGTGCGCCAAGCCGAGTTGGTTTCCCATTCTTATGGCAAAGAACCCAACAGACACGTAAGGATTTTTAGAAAATAATCATGTTTATTACCTTTGAAGGCCCGGAAGGCAGCGGGAAAACATCCCAGGTTCCTCCGGTAGCGGATTACCTGCGGGGCGAAGGCTACGATGTGGTTGTTACCCGTGAACCCGGCGGGACAGCTGTAAGCGATCAAATTCGGGATGTCCTGATGAATTTGAAGAACGTATCCATTGTCCCGCGGACGGAAATCTTATTATTCCTGGCAGCACGCGCCCAGCATGTGGAAGGCTTGATCAGACCAGCCCTGGAAGCCGGAAAGCTTGTACTTTGTGATCGCTACGGCGATTCGACTCTCGCTTACCAGGGATACGGTCATCAAACCGACCTGGATACCCTTCGTTACCTCCTTAATTATGCAACTGGCGGCTTAAAACCAGATTTGACCTTGCTTTTGGACGTTCCAATTAAAATTGGTCTGGAAAGAAAGCGGAAAAACGATTCCGAATGGAACCGCCTGGATGCGTATGAAGAAGCCTTCCATAAGCGTGTTCGCCAGGGTTATTTTGAATTAGCGAAATTGGAACCTCAACGATGGCAGATCATTGATGCATCAAAGGACAAGGACCAGGTTCAGGAAGCGATGCGTCAGGCTGTGATCAGCCGTCTCAAACAAACATAGATGGATCCCGCTCGAACTTCAATTCATGCGGGATGATTAGACTTATTTACAAACCAGAAAGGTTGATAGATGTTTAAAAAACTATTTCTCTCTTTAATTATTGGTGTTTTCTTGCTTTCGGCATGTTCTTCAAATACACCCGAACCGGGGGTAACCGCTCAACCTGATGAACCGACCGAATCGATAGAAGCACCTACCCAGGAAGAGACAGAAAATGTAGAAGTGATTCAGGGCGAACCCATGCCCTGTAACACCGTTTATGACTATGAAACCACAGCGGAAACCGACCAATATCAGTCAGTTGTTGATCAACAACCGCCTGTGACAGATGAGGATTGGATTTACGGCAATCCGAATGCACCGATTACGATTGTTGAGTATGAGGATTTTCAATGCCCAGCTTGCCCAGGGTTTTCCCTTG
>JAXHUT010000111.1:0-2444 GCA_034189405.1 Chloroflexota bacterium | reverse complement strand
CTCAGAATCAAGTAGGCATCCTAACATAGACACCATGGAATAATAAAGTCGATGGGTATAATGAAACAAATATCAATAAGGAAGGACTAATTTTTATGGGCAAATGGATGTGATTCCTCCACTGGCTTATTATTCGAAATTTTGTAATTGAAAGTGGGTATGGTCTCTACATGATCTTCTTTGCTGTAGGTGGTTCTCGATGGCCGCTGATGGGAAGATCTATTGAAACACCGATTGAAGTTATATTGAATAGGCGTTTATATGCAATTGAAACATGGATTGTTATTGCCAGTCTAGCCACTTATTTAGCAATAACTGTATTCCTACCGACCATTCTAAAAATGTTTGCCAATAATCAAAAAAATTTTTAAACCACATATTAATTTTCCTCAATAATCTTTTCGTAAACACTTATTATTTCCCCTATAATTTTTTCCTGTGAATAATTTTCATAGGCATAGCGACTCGCCTTAAGCTTTCGATTGCTTCTATCCTCTCTCAGCAATTCCTGACAGATCGCACCTGAAAGCGCCAATGGATCATCGACAGGGACAAGTGTTCCAACATCTTCATTGATGATTTCTGCTAACCCACCTTCTGCAGTAGCAACAACAGGTGTTCCGCAAGCCAAAGCCTCAATTGCAACAAGTCCAAAAGGTTCCCTTCTGGATGGGACCACGCTCACATCAGCAACACTATATAAACCTCTTAACTTTTCCTGACTTTGATGTCCTAAAAAATGAATATTATTCAGATTTAATGAGGCAACCATGGATTCTAATTCTTCAGCAAGCTCTCCATCTCCAATAATTAAGGTGTGTACTGATTGGTTCAGATGTTCATGATAATCTTGAGCTGCTCTTATCAATACATCTACACCTTTAAAGTAAGCTAATTTCCCAACAAAGACCACAAGATGCTCAGGTGCCTTTGAAATACCAAATTTCTCTAAAACTTCTATCTTATTATTATCCGCTGGAAAGAACACAGTATTATCATAGCCATTTTTCATCAACACTATTTTACCTTTGCTCATTGGAAAGGTGTCTGACACCAATTGCTCTATATCTTCCGAAATAACAATGATTTTGCTTGCCTTCTCAACCGCTTCGTCCGCATATAAACGATAATCCGGTGCTTTTTGGTAACCCATTAGATCAGTACCGTGAGCAGTCATTAAAAATGGATAACCAAATTTTGAAACTATCTGACCCAATATCCAAATATGTTGCGCATGAATAATGTCCGGTTGAAAATCCGTAATTTCTTTAGCAATTTCATTTTCAAAAGTTGAAACATATGCTGATATTTGGGATGGTGTCATATCATAAAAAGTAAACGTACTTCTCGGGTGTGTTGTGAAACAAGGAAAATTAAATGGTAGAGCATTTTCAATTTCCTTACTTCCAGTAAAGAACACGGGGTGAGCCTTGATGCCTACTGGAATTGAAATATCTTGAGAATTTTCAGGAAATATTATACTGACCGCATGACCAAGTTTTGATAAATGTACTGCCACATTACGCGTATAAGTGCCGCTCCCTGACCCCTCCAGAGGAAAATGATTTACCAGTAATATTTTCATAAAACTCGTTTCATTTCATCAAATTTACAATAACCTGCAAAAATCCAGTGATTTGCCTTTCAAATCAAACCAAATTATAATCGGACTTGTTAATTATCTGGAGATAATCCTTGTGTCTATGATTAAAAACATCGTCTTCGATTTAGGCAACGTGCTGATTGACTATAACCCCAGCCGAATTGTCAACGCTGTTTTCACAGACAAAAGCCTTCAAGATCTATTTCTGAAAGAGATATTTCAATCTCAGGGATGGAAAGATCTCGACCGCGGGGTCTTAACCTTTGAGGATCATACCCAAAATTTGGTTTCTCGGTTCCCGCAATATGTCAGAGAAATTGAGTGGATTTTAAATAACTGGCATAAAGACCAACCCGATGTGAGCGGTATGTATACCGTGGTTGAAAGACTTCACGATCATCCCTTTGGCTTATATATTCTATCCAACGCAAGTTACCGATTTTATAATTATGCGGTATCTAAAAAGAAATTTTTTAAGTTTTTCGACGCTGTCACAATTTCTGCTGAACTAAAGCTGCTGAAACCACAAAGAGAAATATACGATCATTTTTGCCAGATACACAATTTGGTGCCCGGAGAATGCCTTTTTATCGATGACCAATTTGCGAACGTAAAGGGTGCAATTGATGCGGGTTGGAACGCATATCAATTTAAAGACACTGGGGCATTAAGATCTTTTTTACACGAAAACATAAATATCGATTTCTAAAAGAAATTTTTATGCCCAGGATATAACCACTCCTTCTTCTTTTTAAAAAATCAGACCACTTTATCAACCAATGCCATTATAATTATTTGGAATATTTCACAAAATAGGGTTTATCGCTTATTACCCTTTGGC
>JAXHUT010000110.1:0-3038 GCA_034189405.1 Chloroflexota bacterium | reverse complement strand
GGGATATTCCGTTGGCGATTGTTATAATCAAAAGACGGATAATAACGGCGGGGGGTTCACACTGGCAGATTTTAAAGCGGAAATAGATGCTGGTCATCCCGTATTCTTAAATCTTAAAGGACATTCCATCGTTGGTTATGGTTACAGCGGTTCGACCATCTATATCCGTGACACCTGGTCTTCAAATACGGGATATACGCCTACTATGACATGGGGTGGTAGTTATGATGGTAGGAAACTTTATTCCGTGAGTGTTGTCCGCCCGAATCCTGTATCAACACAACCAACGGCACCAACCGGAGTATCTGCAAGTGACGGGGATTTTATAGATAAGGTGCGTGTTTCCTGGAATGCCTCAAGTGGTGCCACCCATTATAAAGTCTATCGAAACACAAGCAGCACAACATCTGGATCGACAGAGCTGACAGGCAGTCATGAGTCAATCTCTTATGATGATGTAACCGCTACTCCAGGAACGAAATATTTTTATTGGGTCAAAGCTTGTAATTCAACAGGTTGTTCTGGTTTTTCCAATTCTGATTTGGGTTATGTTCAACAAATTCCTTTGCTTCCAACGGATGTTGTTGCCAGTGATGGTGCTTTTACTAATAAAGTGCAAATCGCCTGGTCTTTGTCAGAACAGGCGACATATTATGTCGTTTTTAAAAACACAATCAATTCAACGGATGATGCAACAGCACTGGAATATGAGCCTACAGCAACTTTCTATGAAGATGAAGATGTAACACCAGAAATTGTTTATTACTATTGGATACAGGCATGCAATTCTGCCGGCTGTTCAGATTTTTCATCTGTTGATTCGGGCTATGCAGCAAGCACAGTTGCCGTCCCATCACCCCCAAGCGGTGTGTCTGCAAGTGATGGGACATATACGGATAAGGTGCGAATATCATGGGCGAAAACTGTGGGTGCAGCCCATTACGAAGTTTATCGGACCGTCACTGATTCGCCTCCCGATAATGGAGCAACACCCCTGACGGATGAAATCCTGGTCACGACTTATGATGATTACACCACTGAACCGAACCAACTATATTTCTACTGGGTTAAGGCTTGTAATGACGCAGGCTGTTCAGAATATTCAGAACCCGATATGGGTTGGCGAGAGGTCTATTACATCTATCTCCCCCTGATTTATAAATAAGATAACAGGCAGGGACCACATTACTGCCAAGGTCGATTACCGTACCCGGTTTTCTTGCATTGGGTAATTCTTTGTGTTTAACAAAGAAGTCTTATCTGGTAGAATTCTGTGGTGATCCTGAAGTTATTCATCAAGAACAAAAATTTCCAGAGGTATCAGTCCCATGCCCTTTGATCTGCACGCACCTTACGAGCCCACCGGCGACCAGCCCAAAGCGATCCAGCAAATCCTTGATGGGATTAAAAAGGGGTACCAACACCAGGTCTTGCTGGGGGCAACCGGCACCGGGAAAACCTTCACGGTTGCTAACATCATCCAGAAAATTCAACTGCCAACATTGGTCATGGCGCATAACAAAACCCTGGCTGCACAGCTCTATTCTGAGTTCAAGGAATTTTTCCCTAACAACGCTGTGGAATACTTCGTC
Organism: Chloroflexota bacterium; assembly: GCA_034189405.1. GTDB lineage: Bacteria > Chloroflexota > Anaerolineae > Anaerolineales > Anaerolineaceae > Brevifilum. The sequence continues at coordinate 1,446 of JAXHUT010000110.1, read as the reverse complement.
TCCTATTACGATTATTACCAGCCTGAGGCTTACGTGCCGCAGCGAGATTTGTATATCGAAAAAGAGACGGATATCAACGAAGAGATTGACCGCTTACGCCTGGCAGCTACGACGGCACTCATGTCCCGCAAGGATGTGATCATCGTCGCTTCGGTCTCTGCCATCTACGGTTTGGGTGACCCCGAAGCTTATCAGAAAATCGTCATTCAATTGGAAGTGGGTGAGATCTACCGGCGTAATGCCCTTTTGCGAAAACTGGTTGAAAGCCAGTATTCTCGTAATGATTTTGAGCTGAAGCCGGGTGTGTTTCGCGTGCGTGGTGATACCCTGGAAATCTTACCTGCCTACGATGATACCCGTGCTTACCGGGTCAGTTTCTTTGGGGATGAGATTGAACAGATCATCACCGTGAATCCCTTGACTGGTGAGATTTACCAGAATTTGGAGTCGGTAGAGATTTACCCTGCCAAGCACTACATCACCGAAGAAGACCGGATGAAACAGGCGATCACCAATATTGAACTGGAATTGGAAGAAAGGCTGGCGGATCTTCGGGCTGCAGATAAATTGCTGGAAGCGCAGCGTTTGGAGCAGCGTACGCGCTATGACCTTGAAATGCTGCGCGAAGTCGGTTACTGCTCAGGGATCGAGAACTATTCCCGCCACATCGACGGGCGAGCGCCAGGGACTGCACCATGGACCCTGATCGATTTTTTACCCAAGGACTATTTGCTGGTGCTGGATGAATCGCATATGATGATTCCACAAATCAGGGGGATGTACAACGGTGACCGGGCGAGGAAAGAGGTGTTGATCGACTATGGCTTCCGCTTGCCATCAGCGCTGGATAACCGTCCTTTGAAATTTGAAGAGTTTAAAGAACAAATGGGAATCACGCTTTACACCTCTGCCACCCCAGCAGATTACGAGCTGAAGCTGGCAGACCAGGTCGTTGAGCAGATCATTCGTCCGACCGGTTTGATCGACCCTGAGGTCATTGTCCGTCCATCAGGCGGACAGGTGGATGACCTCGTCGGAGAGATCAACCTTCGGGTGGAAAGTGGGGAACGGGTGCTTGTGACCACATTGACCAAGCGTATGGCGGAGGATCTTTCAGATTATTTGTTGGAATTGGGTTTGAAGGTCCATTATCTGCACTCGGAGATTGACACCCTGGAACGCGTGGGGATTTTGCGAGACCTGCGTTTGGGTGTATTTGATGTTGTGGTGGGTATCAACCTGCTGCGCGAAGGGTTAGACTTGCCGGAGGTCTCTTTGGTGGCGATATTGGACGCGGATAAGCAGGGCTTCTTGCGCTCGGGGATCGCGTTAATCCAGACCATCGGACGCGCGGCACGGCATGTGCACGGGCAGGTGATCATGTATGCCGATCGGGTCACCGACGCCATGCGGTTTGCGATCGACGAGACCAACCGCAGGCGGGAG
>JAXHUT010000011.1:0-6065 GCA_034189405.1 Chloroflexota bacterium | reverse complement strand
AAAAAACAGCCGTTGGAGAACCACGGTGGTGAAAACCAGGCAGAAGCGATCAATGAAACACCAGATGAAGCGGCACCCAAGTCGCCAGCTGGGACATATGTGCAAAAACTGACAGCTGCATGGCTGACTCAAGCTTTAGAGGGCAGGATGGATTACGAAATTCTGGTCTGGCGCAGCGTCAGTGTTCGGTTCTTGCGTTCTGTGATTTATCCTGATTGGGGCGGGCGTTTCTGGTTGAAAGTCTTGTTCTTGCTTGAAGAGTTGTTCCCACGTCTTTTGGGATGCATAGGACAATATCCCCTGGTCGTTGTAAATAAACCCGTAAGTGAGCAGTAAAATAATATCTGGCTATTAAAGTATAATTTTGTCAAAACCCCAGGAGTAATGATATGGATTGGAAAGATAAAAGCGTATTAGTAACCGGCGGGACAGGTTCTTTTGGCCGTAAATTCGTTGAAGTTATGATGGAAGCTTACCATCCTAATCGACTGATTGTTTACAGCCGCGATGAACTGAAACAGCACGAGATGCGCACGTCCGGTTTAGACTATCCAAACTTACGTTATTTTATTGGCGATGTGCGTGACCTTCCCAGATTAAAGCGTGCTTTTAATGGTGTTGATGTTGTTGTTCACACTGCAGCGCTCAAGCAGGTTCCGGCGTGCGAATATAATCCCATGGAAGCTATTAAAACCAACATCCTGGGCAGCAGCAATGTCGTCGATGCCGCTTTGGATGCCGGTGTTAAAAAAGTCCTTGCACTGAGCACAGATAAAGCAGTTAACCCGGTTAACTTGTACGGCGCTACAAAACTTGCTGCAGAGAAATTGATGATTCAGAGTAATGCCTATGCAGGCGGTATGACGACCCGATTCAGCTGTGTTCGTTACGGTAATGTGGTTGGCTCTCGCGGCAGTGTTGTGCCCTTGTTCATTCAGCAAAGAGCTAACGGCGAAATTACCCTCACCGATGAGCGTATGACACGCTTCTGGATTTCACTTGACCAGGGGGTCCAGTTTGTCATACGTTGTATTGAAGAAATGCAAGGTGGCGAGGTGTTTGTGCCAAAAATTCCCAGCATGAAGATGGTTGATCTGGCTCGTGCCCTTGCCCCAAAAGCAAAAATTAAAATTATTGGCATTCGCCCCGGGGAGAAGCTTCACGAGGTACTCATCTCCGAGGATGAAGCGCGTTCAACCATAGAACTGGACGATATGTTTGTTGTTCAGCCGGTAGCAGCATTATGGTTCGGCTATTCCTGGTCAGATGCTGGCAGGTCATTGCCCGATGGTTATCATTATGCCAGTGATAATAATAGCGACTGGTTGACGGTTGAAGAGATCCAAAAAATGGTCTCACCAATTGAAACAAAAATGGAGAAAGGCACGCGGGCATAATGCGTTTGCTGATAACAGGTGCCAGTGGTTTATTGGGCTTGAATTTGAGTCTCCAGGCTCATAATTTGGGATATGACGTGGTGGGTCTGGTACATTCGCATCTTTTACGAGGCGTTCCATTCGATATAAAAGCGGTTGATCTCTTAGATACCCGTAAAGCGCTGGCAATCATGAAGGACTTGCAGCCCGATGCGATCATCCATTGTGCTGCGATTGCTAATCTGCATGATGCCGAAGAAGCCCCGGACCTCACGCAAAAACTGAACGTCGACGTGCCAGGGATGATTGCTGAAGCTGCATTTGGCTGGGGTTTACCATTTCTGCATATTTCAACTGACGCAATTTTTGACGGTAAGCAGGGTGTTTATGTGGAATCCGATCCGCCAAACCCCCTGAGTGTCTATGCTCGCAGCAAATTGGCTGGCGAGCGCCTTGTTCAAGAAGCAAACCCCGACGCCCTGATTGCCAGGGTGGTTTTTTATGGCTGGAGCCTATCAGGAAACCGCAGTTTATCCGAATACTTTTATAATCATTTAAAGGATCAGGTGCCGCATAAAGGTTTTACAGACACCTATTTTTGCCCACTTTACGTGGAGGACTTAGGTGAAGTATTGATTGAAATGCTTGAGAAAGAGTTGAAGGGTGTGTATCATGTGGTCAGCCCTGAGCATTTAAGCAAATATGAATTTGGGGTCAGGATTGCAAAAAAATTTGGTTTTGACCCGACTTTAATCGAACCAGTAAAAATGAGCAACATAAAACGCGATGCCCCACGATCATTGAATCTGGTTCTTGATCCTGGTAAGGTAGAGAAGGACCTTGGCTGCCAGATGCCATCTGTGGACAGCGGTATTGATCGGTTGTATCGACGATGGCAAGAAGGCTATCATCGGAAACTTCAGCGTTATTTATGTTAAATCAACTTCTTTTGAATTGAGAGGCGAGATATGACTTTAAAAATTGGTAAAAACCTAATAGGGAAAGACCATCCGACTTATTTTATTGCAGATATCGCAGCAAATCACGATGGTAGTTTAGAACGTGCGAAGCGCTTGATTCGTTTGGCAAAAGAAGCGGGTGCAGATGCGGCAAAATTCCAGAATTTCCAGGCGCCGAAGATCGTGTCTGATTATGGCTTCACGCATATGAACGCCCAGGTGTCACATCAGGAAAAATGGGAGAAATCCGTCATCGAGGTGTATGCTTCGGCGTCAGTCCCGTGTGAATGGACGCCAATTCTCAAAACAACCTGTGATCAGGTTGGGATTGATTATTTTTCATCCCCCTATGATTTTGAAGCGATTGATATGCTCGATCCATATGTGCCGGCATACAAAATTGGGTCCGGCGATATCACTTGGATTGAAGCCTGTGAGCGTATTGCAAGCAAAGGCAAACCGGTCCTCCTTGCAACGGGCGCCTCGGCTATCGGCGATGTTCACCGTGCTGTTCATGCTATTTTGGATATCAACTCGCAATTGGTATTGATGCAATGTAATACGAACTATACAGCTGCGGATGGTAATTTTGATAATATTCATTTGAATGTGCTCAAGACCTACCATAATATGTTTCCGGACCTTGTTTTGGGGCTGTCAGACCATACCTTTGGGCATGCAACGGTGCTGGGCTCGGTTGCCATCGGTGCGAGAGTTATTGAAAAACATTTCACCGATGACAATCATCGGATTGGACCTGATCACCCCTTTGCTATGAATCCTGAAACATGGGCGGATATGGTCATTGCTACCCGCCAACTGGAACGCGCCCTGGGCGCAGGGGATAAGTTTGTTGCTGATAATGAGCAGGAAACCGTGATTATCCAGAGGCGCTGCCTCAGGGCTGCCCGGGCAATTCAACGCGGTGAAACCATGACGCGTGAAATGATCGACGTCCTCAGGCCGGCAACCCAGGGGGCGATTATGCCCTATGAAATAGAAGATCTTATTGGGTTAAAAGCCATCGAACAAATCCCTGCTGGGCAGGAATTGCGCTGGACTCAATTTGGAAATCCTTAGACGATATGCAGGATTTCAAGGATAACTCGATGCGTGTGCTTTATTTCACGGAAGCGGACAGCCCTCATGATCGACGCTTTCTGCGCGCCCTGGCGGGGACACAGCATGAGGTTTACGCCTTAAGGCAAAAAGAAAGCTACCCGGATACACCCAATGGGATCGTCGAATTAGGCTGGCCTGAGGGTCAACCCGATTGGCATGATTGGGATGGATGGCAAAATGGTTTGGCGCAGTTCCAAAGGGTGTTAGGGACAATTAAGCCTGACATTGTCCACGCTGGACCCATTCAGGGACCTGCCTTGCTAGCTGCACTTTCTGATTTCAAGAACCTGGTGACCATGTCTTGGGGCTCAGACATTTTGGCGCGTGCTCAACGAAGCCCCTGGATGCGTTGTGCTACGAGATATGTTCTCGAACACACAAAAGTATTCCTGGGGGATTGCCAAACCGTAGTTGAAGCGGCGCAAGCCCATGGCTTGCCCAGCGAAAAAATTGTCATCTTTCCATGGGGGGTTGATTTAGATCTTTTTTCTCCGGAAAATGGAAGCGATGCGGGGAAGGCATTGAAGGCATCCTTGGGGTGGGAAGATAAATTCATCATCCTGTGTACTCGCAGCTGGCATCCAATTTATGGCGTGGATATCCTCGCCAAAGCCTTTGTTGAAAGTGCGCCGAAAAATGAAGCCTTGCGGCTGCTGCTTGTTGGCGATGGACCGCAATCCGATCTTATTCAAAATATCTTGGCGCCTCTTGAGGATAGGGTTCATCATTTGGCTTGGGTCGATCCTGAGGATTTGCCGGGCGTTTATTGTGCAGCCGATCTTTATATCAGTCCATCTCGTTGTGATGGGTCGTCCATCTCCTTGTTGGAAGCCTTGGCTTGCGGTCGTCCTGTATTGGTTTCGGACATTCCTTCGAATAAGGAATGGGTAAAACCAGGTTGTGCGGGTGCGCTTTTTGAGGACGGAAACCCCGTGTCATTAAAGGAAGAAATCTTACGGATGGCAAAGAATTCGGATTTGGACCAGTATGCAGTTTGTGCCAGGGTATTAGCTGAGGCGCGCGCAGATTGGCACCAAAACTTTGAGAAATTATTGACGGCTTATCAAATGGCATTGTGATTCATCTTTCTGGTAATTAATGGATTAGAATTTGAATAAAAGCTCATCCATTAAATAGTGTAAAGAATGCAGGTTATTATGATGACCCTAAAGAAGAAATTTTTTATCACCGCCATTTGTTTGTTATTAAATTTAACATTCTTGGCATGTCATATCCCATTAATCAGCCGCGCAATAGGCCCCGAGATAAAATCGGTTGATATGACCCCATCAGAAAATGTTGACACCCGGCAAATCGGGCCAACAGAAATTGTTGAACAGCAAACACCGACCGTGTCTGAAAACGAGGTTTTTGCAGAAGAACAGGTTTATCGCGATAAGGGAGTTGAAATCACCTTGCCAGCGACCTTTGTTTTGGGAGATGTGGAGGATGATTTTGAAGCACTCATGGAGGAAGGTCAGCTGGTCCAGGGTGATCAGGCTGAGAGCATCAAGGCGATTTTTGAAAATTATAAAGAGGATATCCTCTTGTGGGGGTATGATCTTCAGGCAGGGGATCAATACGGGACCAGCCTGTTGGTGATGAAAAATGAGCAATTTGCAGGAATGCCTTTGATGATCGTTTCCACATTTGCCAAATCCATCATTGGGGAACAGCTTGATTTTGTGGATCAGCAGCAGATAAAAATGGAAAACCGTGACGTTCTGAGATTTGAGACATCCACAGGGGAGCTGGGTGTGGAAAATTCACAGGCATTTTACCTCTTCAATGAATCAGGTAAGCTGTGGATTATTGCATTTTTTACAGATTTTGATCAAATACAGGATTCTTTGCAGGATTTTGATAAGGCTGTCGAATCCTTCAGATTTGTTGGGGATGCGTGAGATTTGCATATGCTAAGCGCTAGAGATCATGGCGTAGTTGCGATCGTCCAGGCTAGGATGGGATCCAGTCGTTTGCCGGGAAAAGTATTGCTGGATATCGGTGGAGAAGCGATGCTTTACCGGGTGGTCGTCCGAGCCAGGCGTGCTCAATTTGTTGGACGAGTCGTTGTTGCAACGACAACCGATTTTAGTGATGATCCTGTGGAAGCTTTTTGTAAAATCAAAGGTTTTCCGTGCTTTCGAGGTGACCCTAATGATGTGCTGGATCGGTATTTCCAAGCTGCAAGCCTATTTAACGCCAGCACAATTGTGCGACTCACGGCTGATTGCCCGCTGATTGATCCGGGGGAGATTGACCGAACCGTGAAGGCTTTTTTCCGAGCTGATGTTGATTTTGCAGCCAACCGTCTACCGCCACCATGGAAACGCACCACCCCTATTGGCATGGACACCGAAGTTGTTAAATTTGAAGCCCTCAGGAAAGCATGGCGCGAAGCGGAGGAAAAGCATGCTCGGGAGCATGTCATGCCCTATCTTTATGAGAAAAAAGGGCGATTTAACGTCTTGTTGGTTGACCAGGAACCAGATTTGGGTCATCTACGATTAACGGTCGATACGCCTGAGGATTTGGCTTTGATAAGAAAAATCTACCAGCATTTTGACAACCGGGATGATTTTTCTTTGAACGATATTCTTGATCTTTT
>JAXHUT010000109.1:0-3677 GCA_034189405.1 Chloroflexota bacterium | reverse complement strand
CCTGAGCGATTTAGGCGTCAATACCCGGGGGCTGGTATTCTCCGATCAAGCCCGTACAGCCCTTGCTTTTGTGTCATTAAAAGCTGATGGAGAGCGCGAGTTTATGTTCTACCGACACCCAAGTGCAGATATGTTGTATTCCCCGGATGAAGTTGATTATGATCTTATAAAACATGCGAAAATATTTCACTTCGGCTCCATTTCACTGATATCTGAACCTTCACGAGGCGCGACATTGGCTGCCCTAGAGGCTGCCCGTGATAACCATGTGTTGATCTCCTATGACCCTAACTTGCGCCTTGCCCTCTGGCCAAATTCTTCTGCCGCAAAGGCGGGGATGCTCAGCGTCTGGGAAAAAGCGGATGTGATCAAAGTCAGCGAAGAAGAATTGTTCTTCCTGACAGGGCTGGATGATATCGATCAAGCAGTGCAGACCTTATGGCATGAAAACCTCAAATTAATGGTGGTCACCCTGGGTAAAAAAGGCTGCCGCTATTACACACCCCGTTTTGAAGGCTTTGTTGAAGGGATCAAAACGAAAGCAATCGATACAACCGGCGCGGGTGACGGATTTGTCGCTGGATTATTAATGGGTTTGAGTGACCACCCGAACGCATTGTTAGATGAAACCCGCATCAACAATGTGTGCCTGTATGCCAATGCTGTCGGCGCGCTCACAACGACACAGCTGGGCGCGATACCAGCCCTTCCGACCGCCCAGGAAGTCAGCGCGTTCCTTAAATTAAAAAACATTGACATTCAATTATTTTAGATCGACATGATCTTAGTCAAAAAGGAATAAAAAATGTCCGATGCCCCCAATCCATCTGATTTTGATGTCGAAATAGAATCGAAAAATTCCCTTGAACGGTTAATCCCCCGCCTGAATGATCGTTTTTCCAGGTTTCAAAAAACACATCCGCAACCGTGGGCAAATTATATCAAAAGAATTCAAAGGTATTTCTATCCGCTTTTTACGATTATGGTGGGTTTGTACGGCAATCGATATGATTTCTTTTATTATTTCGAGTCCTTGCTGACCGAAATCACTCAGGCATGGATCGACCGACCAGATGACCTCAAATTATTGGATGCCTTGCGAGAGAGACAACCGGATTGGTTTCAGGATCACCGTATGCTCGGCGGTGTTTGTTATGTTGATCTTTTCGCCGGGGACTTATCCGGTATCCGTGGAAAAATTCCATACTTCAAAGAACTTGGCCTGACATATCTCCATTTAATGCCCTTGTTTAAATCGCCTGAAGGGGAAAATGACGGCGGTTATGCAATCAGCAGCTACAGAGAAGTGAACCCAAAATTAGGCACAATGGATGAACTTCGTGATCTAGCCGGTGAACTCAGAGAAGCGGGGATCAGCCTGGTGCTTGATTTTGTCTTCAATCATACATCCGACGAGCATGAATGGGCATTAAAAGCCCGTGAGGGAGACCAGCGCTATCAAAAATATTATTGGATGTTCCCCGATCGCACTTTGCCTGACGCCTATGAAAAGACGCTGCGAGAGATATTCCCGGATGAACACCCGGGTTCTTTCTCTTATTTTTATGATATTGGGCAGTGGGTATGGACTACTTTCCATTCCAATCAATGGGACTTAAATTATGCAAATCCTGAGGTCTTTAACCAAATGGCACAGGAAATGCTGTTCCTGGCAAACCAGGGTGTGGAAGTGCTGCGCCTCGATGCTGTTGCCTTCATCTGGAAGGAACTCGGGACAAGTTGTGAAAACCTACCGCAGGCTCACAGCATCATTCAAGCCTATAACCTTATTGTCCGTATTGCAGCCCCCGCCTTACTCTTCAAATCGGAAGCCATCGTTCACCCGGATGAGGTTGCAAAATACATCCATCCCAATGAATGCCAGCTATCCTATAACCCGCTCCTGATGGCTTTACTCTGGAACACCCTGGCAACCCGGGAAGTCAATCTTTTGTTGTATTCCATGAAGAAGCGCTTTGAAATCCCGGATGGCTGCGCCTGGGTGAACTACGTCCGCTCCCACGATGACATCGGTTGGACTTTTTCAGATGAGGATGCCGCTGATTTGTGGGTGAATGCCTTTGATCATCGTCAATTCCTGAATGCATTTTATACGGGTCGCTTTGAAGGCAGTTTTGCCCGTGGTTTACCATTCCAGGAAAACCCGAAAACCAAGGACGCACGCATATCCGGCACAACCGCGTCTCTGGCTGGGCTTGAAAAGGCGCTTGAAGAAGAAACCGAGGTTGAAGTAGCGCTTGCTATTCGCAGGATTCTACTGATCCACAGCATTATCCTTTCAATCGGTGGGATTCCACTGATCTACCTGGGCGATGAAGTCGGAACCCTTAATGACGACAGTTTTCAACAAGACCCTACCAAAGCAGATGACAGCCGATGGGTGCATCGCCCCAAAGCCGATCCTGATCGTTATGCAAAAAGGAAAAAGGAAGAAACCATTCCCGGTCAAATCTATCAGGGTATTCAAAAATTGATCCAGTTAAGAAAATCCAATCCAATCATCCGCGAGGCGACGCCCGAATTTATTTACACCGGTAATCCCCATGTGTTTGGATATATCCACAAGCAAGGCGATCAACAAATTCTGTTTTTGAATAATTTTAGTGACTTTCCCCAAAGCCTATCATTTAAAAAGCTGGATCTCTTCAACCGGGAAGATCTCCTGCGAGATCTTGTCTCAGGGAAAACGACTTCCCCCACTGGGGAGCTTGAGTTGGACTCTTTTCAATTTGCATGGTTGCAAGGTGATTCTAAAAAAGAATAGGGGGAAGTGATTTTTTCAACGAAGACCACAAATAATTTTAATTATTGACCAGCGGCGCAGGACGCCAAACCGGCTCATAATCTAAAGCAGGGTCTTCCGTCATCTGGCGTAGGTCAACACCCGGGTACTTCATAATATAGATATCTGAAAGCACATCATAATACCAATAATCAAAGGCAAACCATAACCCGTCCGGGGAGACCTCCACATTATCCATTAAGGGCACATAATCCGATTGATTTGCTGGACCAATTGGGTATTCTTCATGCTTCCCAATGTCATCAAGGCGCATACCAAATAATTTTTTAGATGGGCTTCCCATGCCGAGCACCTGACTGTAAAGCATCAACCCTTCTTGTGGATACCAGCATGGATTGCTGTTGTCAATGACCCCCGATAAAGAAAATTGAACCGGCTCCTCACCATTAGCGCCCATGATCCAGATTTGATCAGCCCCCCGCTGGCGGACAAAAGCTAATTGTCCGCCGCCTTGTGACCAGGCAGGATCTGAATCATGATATGCCCCATCTGAAAGCTTCATTATAGATAAATCATAGACGTTGATTTTAAACAATTGCAACTGCCCATTTATCGAAGAGGTGTATGCAATCCAATCCCCTAAAGGAGACCAGGCTGGATCAAAATCGCCTTCTAAAGATTTGGTCAGCTGCATGATCTCATTTTCTTCAATATCAAGAATAAATAAGCTGGACCCAGCATGACGTGAACGTTTCCCTGCACAGGGAGAAGTAAATACAATCCGATCGCCGCCAGGTGACCAATCCGGCTGACAGGCGCCCTCATCAAGATGGGTAAGTTGTTGGGTTGCACCAGTTGTAATGTTCGAAAGCCATAGTTGGGGTGACCCAGTGCGCTCAGAAACATAGGCTAT
>JAXHUT010000108.1:0-2242 GCA_034189405.1 Chloroflexota bacterium | reverse complement strand
CTGATCACTGATTATGTGGGTGGTCGGGAAGTTACCTTACCCTTGTTTCCGACAATGACAGAGGAACAACAAACCTATGTTATAGATAACGTAATCAGAGCAATTGAATCTGCAAAATCTTAAAGCAAAAACAAAAAACTCACTCATTTATCTTTCCAATTAGAAAAAAATACCCGGTTTCCCGGGTAATTTTTTAATGTTGTTTTTACTGCTTATGGAAGAAACCTTCGAGCTTCCATTGTCTTTGCAAGCGCAACGATTTGTTCATAGCCATGATCGATGAGATCGACAATTTCTTTTATAACATCCTCTGGTGGGGCTCGCTTCTCACCATAAGGGTCTGGAATGTCAACTGCCAATTTCCCAACAGCTTCAGTGAGCAAAAACACCCGTCCTTGAGTTCCAGGAAATTCATGAGTAATCGCTTCTTTGTGTCCTGCTTCCATCACTAAAATCAAATCAGATTTCGAAAGAATTCTTTCTGTAATCACGCGTGATCTGTGAAAACCCAAGTCCAGATCAAAGCCCTCCCCTAATTGAACGGCTTTTGGCATGGCGGGCATCCCAGACTTCGCCCAGGTACCCGCGCTTGATACAGTTATTTGATCATCGTCCCCGTGGCGAACCACTTCTCGCGCAAAATACAAGGCGGCTATCGGAGAACGGAAACGGTTAGCAGTACATACGAATAAAATTGAAGCCATATCATTAATAGCCTAAGTATAACGCTTTGGTGATGGGAAAAAATAAATTTGAGAAGAAAAATTAAATGACAAAGAATTCAGATTTCTGTGTGTCATAGGGAGGATCAAAAGTGCCATATGAGTAAGATGTCTCTGAGTAAAAATGCAGTGATGTCATCCTGCCCTTTCATCGTTGTTTCATTCTCTTGGCACCAGGATCCATTCACCAGGACTGAACTTGTAATCTATCGGCACGTTATTATAGGTTGACAAATTCGTGGGATCGATCAATAGTTCCTCAGCCAGGGCTTCGACGGTTAACCCGCGCATTCTCACCTGAAATGCTTCGAATGATGGTAAACCCGTCGGGTCATCAATGTCAATGGGTATCACCACAACCCAACCCACCCACATTGGTAATGTAAGGTCTTGATTGACCGCCAAAATGGCTTCAGTGCTGGTTTTATAGAGATCAGCATAATATTGAAGGGATTCCCCATCAAGAACACGGTGGATAATAAATTGAACCTCTCCACCAATGGGTGTATCCAGCGCCAAAACCGGATCAAGATTTATTGGTGTTGGTGTTATCATTGATGCTGTTGGTGAAACGCCAAAGGATCCTGGTGTGCTGGTTTCAGTTTCAACCATCTCATCAATTTGAGGGGTGTCACTAAGCAATATACGCTGATCAACCTGTGTGGGGAAAAATGCAACTTTTTGCGTTTGAGTGGCTTCAAACCCACTTTGTTGGTTTCGCCATCCTCGCCAAAAACCAATAAAAGAACAATCACCGTGAGCAGAGCGCCCATGGAAAAAATCAAAAGAATCCTTTTTAGATTTCCCGATAAGCCCTGTGTTTTAAATTTAATCTCCTTCGGGAATTTTTCTGCTTTCTCGCTTTGAAAATAGGCGCAATCAACATAGTTTGGGGTCAAACAAAAAAAGCGTTGGTGGGAAATCGCGGGTGTTACTAATTGATGTCCACGAGTACAGACATTAATGGTTGAAGGGAATGCCACATAAGAATCGGTATCCCCTTTAAGCGCAAGATGTGGACAAATATTTGGTTTCGGATTTTCGTTTATTTCTTTTAGATTAGATTTCATCCTATATCACTTATCCGACATCTGACACCTATTAAACCAATACGGCTTCTTCGTTTCAAAGAAATTCACCCACAAAACACGTATAAAAAATTCGAATTAAGTTGTAAAAATGCGATATCATAGATTAGCTGGTAAATATCACGATCCAGCTATACCTTGAGAATCTGCGTCTTCAGAAAGAATTGGCTGTTCATCTTTGTAACCAGAACGGTAATATTTCTCTTTAATATGCGCTTTCGGCGCGTAATTAATCATAACCACCGTAATAATAGCCTCTATTACGTGGAATTCGGTTCATCACAACACCAATCACATTCGCACCAACCCGATAAAATTCTTCCAGGGCGGTTTTTACAGCAATGGCGCGGGTTTTCCCAGGTCGGACAACAAAAATTACACCATCAGATTTTGTTGAAAGAATTCGAGCATCCGACACAATCGCAGGCGGTG
>JAXHUT010000107.1:0-2830 GCA_034189405.1 Chloroflexota bacterium | reverse complement strand
AGTCAATATTCTTTTCCCACGCCTTTTCGCTTTCATGATAATACTGAACGTAATACTGGATTTCTGAATTTGGGTCAAAAGAATAATATGGTTCCAAAGTGATCACTTTAACAGTTTTGAAGAAGATTTCGTATCCGATGATACAATCTTCCAAGCTCTTCCGATCTTGTCTGCCCTGACTCAGTAAATTATAGGCATCTTCATATAAGCCCTGATCAATGAAAGTATAGTATTGTCGGATAACCTCTGCTCCTGCAAAATACGGCACACAATTATCCGGTTGACACGCCCGTAGGGCTGGTGTATACGGGAGCCTTGGTGTTGCAGTAATGACTACTTCACGGACTCTTGGCACAATAACAGTTTCCTGAACCACCTGTGTTACTTCAACAGTCCTAACAGTCTCACTGACGCATCCAACTAAACTAGCAATGATGGGTATCATAATTAAAATTTCCCATCTTTTTTTCTTCATTCACCACCTCTGCTTGATTTAGAGCGTGACTTTGCCTTCAAAAATTTACAATTAATTATTGATCTAAATGGACAAAAATCCCTACTAAAATTCCTTAATCCAATTTCCTTAAGTAAAACCTCTTAATAGTATAGTACCGACATTCCATATCAATAACAATTTTATAACATTTTTCCTGGAAGTTCATTAGATAGATTCTCGTTTTTCATACAAACACGCTATAATAATGCCAATATGCGACAATTTATGAAATTATTAGTCATAGCCGGTCTGGTTGTGTTTTTATCTTTAATGCTGAGCCAATCTCCTGTGTCCGCACAGGTTGGCAGCGCTTCAGACTTAATTAACGCGGTCAACAAGCTCCGCCAAAGCCAGGGGCTGGCGCCTTACACGGTTGATTCCTTCCTGATGGGTTTTGCCCAAACGCAAAGCGACTACATGGCTTCCCTGGGCGCCTGGACGCACACACGGGCAGATGGAACCACAGCTTTTGACTATGGCATTAAAGAAAACGTCGCCATGGGAACCAATATGTCCGTCACATATTGCATCAATTCAGCTTGGTCGGATGCCGTTCACTGGGAAACGATGATGGGCTATGCAACAGGTAAAGTCGGTGCAGGGGTGACCGTTTCGGATGGCAATGTTTATTACACACTGAATGTTTTGCCCGGGGAAAGCACTTATATAGAAAATATTGAGGATGAAAACAGCACTGAAACAACAAATTCATCAGTATCACAGTATGAGAATGTCAGGTATATCCAGCAAGTCATCACAAGCACCCCGAATGAGGACGGCATCATCACCCACGTCGTTCAATATGGTGAAACGCTGTGGACCATTGCCGAAGCTTACGGGGTGCCAATCGACCAAATCCTGAGAAACAGCGGATTGGGACAATCAACCACAGAGGTGTTCGAAGACCAAGAATTGATCATTCAAACTGCGACGGAACCCACACCCACGGTTTCACCCACCCCTACCGAGATACCACCAACGCCAACACCCACCCAGCCGCGCCCAACCATGACGCCCTTTCCCACACGAACACCCGCGCCCACGCCAACATCCACAAAACCGCCGTCCATCTTCCATCGCACCCTCAGTGATGGAAAATCCCTCGGCATTGGATTGATCATCCTGTGCGGGGCAGGTTTGCTATTTGTGGTTTACCAGGGGTTTATAAAGAAGGCCTGATAAATTTCCAAAAGCGGATGTTGAAAAACAAATAACAGCCTTGATAGCTTGTAGCTGGTAGTTCGTAGATCAAAGCTAAAAACTGATAACTGAAAGCTGAAAGTTGAAAGGATGGAGCTTCTAGCTATTAACATGAATGATCAAGGATAAAATCGTCATCTGATGTTTCAGGTTGTGAATCTCAATGTCATAAATGGGGCGGCAAACTCTCACGCACTTTAAGTGCAGAGCTTGAAAAGCGTGAGGGTCAGTCCGCTAAATTTATCGCTTATCAAATTTACTCAGTTTAGAAGTACAGACACACCTACCCCCTGCCCCTCCCTGAAGTGAAGGGGGTTGAAGTGCGGCTGTACCAAAAAGGCATCTTTTAGCTTTTGGGAAATTAAAAAGTGGGGGTAGCCTTTTTAGAACAGTTTTCAACACTCTCTCCAAAAACATCTCTCCAAAAACACTCTCCAAAAACATCTTGACAGAAACCGATCTTTTATGATAAACTCGAATAGTTCAAAAACGCCTGAATTCAGGCGAACTTAATTTGGAAACTTACAAGGAAGGCGGTACGCGCATGAGCAACCCATTTTATTCATACACAATGCATTGTGATCAATCTGCCGATGCTATCGGCGGTGATTTACCTGCGCGGAGTCTGCCCCTTTATATTTAGTCTAAACTAAATTCGCCAAGATGGCCACGGGCAAACGCCAATCCCGTGGCTTTTTTATTTTCGAAATAAGTTTTTTAAGCCCCAAAGCCATGGGAACACCAAAACCCGTGGCTTTTTGGATTAAACTTTCCGCGGGATAGCGATGAAACAAGTACTGAATTTTGAGAAGGAAAAGAAAATGATGACCACAATATTAACGAAAACTAAAATCCGCCCCTTCACCCTGGATGATGGTCAGGATGTTGTTGACCTCTTCAACGCCTATTCCCAGCACATTTACGGCTGGAATGATGCTGACCTGGATGACATGCTTAACGATTGGACAGCCCCTGGCGTTGAGCTGAAAGAGATTGCCCGGGTTGTTGAAAACAGCCATGGGACCATTATCGGCTATATCGACGTCTATGATCTCACGGAACCCCATGTGGTCAAGTATGTTTGGGGAATCTTGCACCCTGAGCATTGGGATCAGCGCCTTTATAAAGACTTAC
>JAXHUT010000106.1:0-2174 GCA_034189405.1 Chloroflexota bacterium | reverse complement strand
ACGGGCAGCGACGGTAAAGTGACTTTCAGACTTCCTGCAGGTGCTTATAAGTTCAGAGCGGATTACCAGTCCAGCCAGTACTGGACCAATGAAGAAACCCTTATCGCCGGCCAGGTCAATCTCCTCCCCTGGTTGGGGGTTCGCTGGTTGGCTGCTGGTAAAAAGGGTTCAAAAACCGGCGCCTGGTTAGCATTCCTGATCAATTTTGCCTCGTGGGTGAGCTTCGGTTATGCCATGTATTTGCGTTTATGGAGAAATCTTCCCCAATTCTATACTATGATTACGATCACCACCTTGTTGTGGGCTACCGGGATTCTATTGTATGTTTACAGCCGCCATGCTTGTAAGGATGGAAAAACTAGTGATAAACTTGATGATGCGTAGAAACGAAGTTCGATAATCTGAAAGGCAAGTTTCAATGGAAAACGTCTTTGAGTCCTCTCATCCCCTCGTCAAACATAAATTAACCCGTTTGCGCGATAAAAATACAGAACCTAAAAAATTCAGAGAGCTTGTTCGAGAATTGGGGGCTTTACTGACCTACGAGGCAACCATGAACCTGGTAACAACGCCAGTGCGCATCGAGACACCCATGACCACAACCCATGGCGAGGATTTGAAGGAAAAAATAGGCTTGGTACCGATCCTTCGTTCCGGGCTTGGCATGGTTGAAGGCGTTTGGGAATTAATGCCCTCCGCTGAGGTATGGCATATTGGTCTCTACCGTGATGAGCGCACACTCAAACCGGTTGCTTATTACAATCGCCTTCCCGTTGCCCCAACCGTATCCGTGTGTCTGATCCTGGATCCAATGCTAGCCACCGGTGGGTCGGCTGTAGCCACGGTGGACATCCTCAAAAATTGGGGCGTGGCGAAAATCAAATTCGTAGGACTGATTGCCGCGCCGGAAGGTATCATGCGTTTGCACGACGCCCACCCCGATGTGCCGATTCACCTGGCTGCTATTGACGACCACTTAAACGAAAACGGTTATATCATTCCCGGTTTGGGCGACGCTGGTGATCGGCAATTTGGGACTTAAAATCGATAGGAAATTCTTCCCATCCAATATTTCAAAAATCTGATGACAACCACCCTCCTGCCCCCTCCCTGAAGGAAAGGCGTTTAAAGTCCCTTCCTTTTAGGGAAGGGATTTAGGGTTAGGTAAAAATAAGCTTCAGAATCAACGATAAATTATCTTTAGGGATGAAGTTACGCCATGATTCTGCTTCAAGCTTTTGCCCTAATTTCCTAATACCTGGTTAACTAATACCTGTTTCCCCTGCCCCCTCCCTGAAGGGAAAGGGGTTTAAAGTCCCTTCCTTTTAGGGAAGGGGTTTAACTTTTAGGGCAGGCCCTTCATAAAGTCGAATTCACAAATGAATCGCTGTTACGCTTGCGAGGTCTCTTCAACGATTGTCACAAGTGACGCTGCTTTGATAATCCCCAGAAACGATTCCGCTTTGAGGCTTGCACCACCGACCAAACCGCCATCGATATCGGACATGGCGAAAAGTTCCGCTGCATTGTTCGGTTTGATGGAACCGCCATACTGGATGCGCATCGCATTGGCGCGCTGGTCGCCAAATTGTTGTTTGAGCAGCGGTCGGATGACGTTCTTGTGAACATTGTTGGCATCTTCAGGCGTCGCAGTCCGCCCTGTCCCAATAGCCCAGACAGGCTCGTAAGCGATTGTAATGCGTGCCGCCTGCTTTTCAGTGATGCCTGCCAAACCTTCGGTGATCTGGCGCGTGACAACCGCCTCCGTCTGCCCGGCTTCATTTTCTTCTAACGTCTCACCAACACAGAGGATAACATGCAGACCAACCGCAAGCGCTGCCTTCAGACGTTTATTGACCGTTTCATTTGTTTCACCAAAATACAAACGGCGTTCCGAATGGCCAAGGATCACAAAATCGCAGACCTCGGCGGCCATCTGTGGTGCAACTTCACCCGTATATGCCCCTGATTCCTCCCAAAACAAGTTCTGAGCGCCGACCTTCAAAGTTTTGCCTTTGCATAACGCTGCTACGGCAGGCACCGCCAAATACGAAGGCGCAACCGCAACATCAACATCTTCAAACCTTTCAAGCTCAGGCAGCATTTGCGACACCAAATCAACGGCCTCAGCGATGGTTTTATTCATCTTCCAATTTCCAGCTACAAAAATTTTT
>JAXHUT010000105.1:0-2099 GCA_034189405.1 Chloroflexota bacterium | reverse complement strand
TACAATACATGCTTATTGTCGCAACCCTGTAAAATCAATGGATAATATATCACTTCACCGAGGGTGTTTATTAATAGAAAATCAAAGAGGGGGTTCATCTTTATCCTTTATATTTTTTCATTATTAACAAAAAATTATATTTAATTCGTTTTACATGGGTTTCAAACACCTCGACTTGTTTTTCAGCATCCTCTTAACTTTGCCCGGATCCGCTAAAAGTTTGTTGGTAAATGTTTTAGCCGAAACCCTCACCCTGCCCTCTCCCTTTGCCACAAGGGAGAGGGTTTTTAATAGCATTCCCACAGGATTCTGATAAATCCCCTTAATTTCTAACTTGACAATGTTAGATTAAGACATATGTTCTATTTTTCAGGTGACAACCCCCCATATTCCGCTGTTTTGTTGTGCTATTAATCGACATTGTGTGGACCGGGCGCGATCAATTAGCTGTTGGATGACCAACCTGATAGCTTGATCTGGTGACAATCTTTCCAAGGGAAGAACCGCTCGTAGCAGTTCTCGAATATTGGCCATCGAAAGAGAAGGTAATTTCTCCACTTTGAGTTCTTTGCCGAGGTCAGGATCGCGAGGATTCTCTAAAGACCAATCTAGCTTTGTCTCGGCGATAAACCAAAGCGCTAACGCATCCAAGGCGGTATGGTGGATCCAGGCCCGGTATTTCCTGGCTGCCAACTCATCCTATCCAGCCTCCGATTTTGCATCCTGAAAAGTACGTTCTATGAAATATCGCTGGCTGCGCCAGAGTGCCAGGGTGTACAGCGAGGTTTCATCTGGCGCATTGCTCAAAGAATAACTCATGCTGCCGTCTTTTTCTTTGCGCATGAAAAGCCACTCTTTTCTGACCTGGCCACTGTCAGTGACTGTATAGACTCTTCTTGCAGCGCAGGGATAAATTAGCCAACCACGTTCGGTATATCTCACCTTCACAGTTCGAAGTACAAAGCTGGGATGATGTTCCAGGTTGCGCACCTTGACTGCTTGGGATTGATTAATCACTTTCCATTTGGTGTATGGTCTCCCTTTTTTGTTTGCGGATGTTTTCGGAATAGCCACAACTGGTTCATCCAAGTGCACCTGTATGTTCTCTGGAATATCCGCCATGTAAATCAAGCCTTCTTGGTCCAAATCTGCCCGAAATTGGCTATCCCGACCATAAAAACTGTCGCAACTGATGGTTTCAAAGGGCAATCCTCTCTCGGAGGCACGCCTGATCATCTCTAAACCAAGTGTTGTTTTTCTTTGAAAGGTGCGCTCTCCAGGAATATGCCAGCGTTCGCGCAAGTCCGCATACTCTTCACTGAACCAACTTTTTGGTAGGTAAAGTTCCGCATCCATTAAGGCCCAGAGACCGTCCTTGTAATAGTTCAGCCCCACACTCACCTGGCCGAGATCAATCTTGCCTTCTCTGCCAAGATACTGCCTGGTTGCGCCTGCTTTTTGTTTTCCAGAACAAGCCACGCCGCTCTCGTCCAGACTCAACATGCCTCCAGACAGCTCCGGCCGCCCTGTGATCTCTTCTTGAATTTGCTCAAATACTTTCTTGCCAGACCAAGGCGAATCCGACATAAAGTGCTGCAGGTTCTGCCCATCATTTTCCGGCCCAATGATCCGACGCGAGATGTTGGCATAGTTCCGTTTTGTTTCCAACCATAACAATCCCCGAAGGTATATGAAAGCATAATCACTCTTGTTGTTCGTCTGGGTTGCAAAACAATCGTGAAATCGCTTGTGCAGTTTGTGCAATCTTTCTCCCAGTGATACCACCTCGTGATATGGTAATCCCCACCTTTCAAATATCCCGCTGCTTTTTTCTGGTTGTGCTTTGATTTGTCCGCTGTTTCTGTTAGAATTATTCAAGGTAACGTTCCTTTCTATGCTAAGGGGAGGTCGTTACCTATTTTTACTTATTTTTCAATTATTAACAATGGAGCGTTTGTTCTAATTTAACATTGTCAAGTTAATGAGATCAAAAATCCCATTGGTCTTTGCATTTTCCAGCAGTAGATACAATCCTGCGTTTGATGTCAGATTCCTGGCTGCAAAAATAATTTTATGGATCACCTCAACATCCTTTACTA
>JAXHUT010000104.1:0-10990 GCA_034189405.1 Chloroflexota bacterium | reverse complement strand
CTTCCTCTCTTCCCTCCGCCGGAGGGGATTACTAATCATTTATCAAGTGCTAGCTCCTGCTTCTGTCAAACCGCAGTTAGGGCATACTAAATTCAACATCCCGTCATATTCAATTTTTGCGGCTTTACAGCGGGGACAAATCATTCCCAGCCGAAGACTTTTTGGGGGAATGATGAGACAAAAAGCGTGATCTTGATGTTCGCTTTCTTCAATTTCAGTATATGAACCAGAAGTATCAATCTTTTTTGTCATAATCTTCAAGGTTCAACCTGGCATAAAGACGATGGCGTGTTTCAGCTGGAAGTGAGATATCCGCGTCTGTTAATTTACAAAGTTGAATGGTCTTTTTAAGTGTGTTGATAACAATCTGGCAATCTGGGCAGGTTTGAACATGTGATTCAAAATCAGCGTAAAGTTCATCATCTAATTCGCCATCGATGTATGCGTTCAAGTTCTCAAGAATATTATGGCATGTAAGGTCGTGTTTGTGAGTCATAATGTCTCTTTGATTATCTTTCCCGCGAAGAATCCTGTTAGTTCCTCTCGTAGTTGCATCCGAGCCCGCATTAAGCGAACTTTGACAGCGGATTCTGAGATATCCAGAGCCTCAGCTGTTTCATATGTTGATAATCCCTCAACATCCCTGAGGATAAATGCTGCCCGATTTGCATCGGATAAGGTTTTGACTGCCTCCCGGATGTAATCACGGGTTTCGGTGTTCATTAATTCTTTTTCCGGAAGGCAGCACCAATCCACAATTTGCCTCGGTATCAGATCGCCGTCATCTGTCTCTATTGGCATATCCAGCTGAACGGTATTTCCTTTGCGTTTTCGCAGCAACATCAAGGATTCGTTGACCGCAATCCTGTAGAGCCATGTGGAGACTTTGGAACGACCTTCAAACTTGTCGATATTATTGAAGGCTTTAATGAAGGTTTCCTGGAGGATGTCTTCTGCGTCCTGAACATTACTAAGCATCTTTAATGCCAGGCGGTATATGCGATCCGAATTCTGATCTAATACCTGGGCAAAAACAGCCTTGTCTCTTTTTTGCAGGGCTTCAAGTTCAAATGTTTCGTTATTTTCTTTTGGATTCATTTGATGATCTCGGGCTGTGAATGGTTACATTGACCTTATGTCAGCGGCCAGGTTGGCAGCACGTCAAAGTCAGGGGGGCTAAAATCGTCATGAATATAATGATAATAACCAGCACCGGCGATCATTGCTGCATTGTCTGTGCACAGGGAAAGCGGTGGGATGTGAACCGGACGGGTGCTATCATTGAGCATTTTTTCGCGCAAATGTTTGTTTGCTGATACGCCCCCGGCAACAATAATGTCTTTGACATCAAAGGTCTCAGCTGCCTGAAGGGTTTTTTCAACGAGGACGTCGGTAACAGCCGCCTGGAAGCTGGCAGCCAAATTCTCAATCGGCAGCGGTCTTGCTTGTGACTGAAGGCCTTCGACCGTTCTGAGAACGGCAGTTTTAAGTCCGCTAAAGGAGAAATCCCAGGTGCCTTCTAACATCGCCCTGGGGAAAGCATAAGCATCGGGGTCCCCTGTATGGCTGGCTTTTTGAATTGCTGGACCGCCCGGGTAGGATAGATCAAGTAATCGGGCGACCTTGTCGAAAGCTTCACCAGCAGCATCATCTAAGGTGCCTCCCAAGCGTTTATATTGCAGGTAATCTTTGACCAAGATCAGTTCGCTGTGACCGCCCGAGACCAGCAAGGCTAACAGGGGAAAGCGAGGGGGATCATGCGGTGTTGTGCTGGCGGGGTAGAGCCAAGAGGAGTAGATGTGACCTTCTAAGTGATTGACGCCGATCAGCGGTTTGCCTGTTGCCAGTGAAAGACCTTTTGCCATGTTTACGCCGACAACCAGTGACCCGGCAAGGCCCGGCCCCTGGGTGACTGCGATGGCGTCAACATCTTGAACATCGAGATGCGCCTGAACCAATGCCTGGTCAACAATGGCATAGATCGCTTTGATGTGTTCACGGGAAGCTAATTCTGGGAAAACGCCGCCGTACTGCGCATGCAATGCCATTTGACTGGCGACAGCACTCGAATGGATCACCCGTCCATCACTGACAACAGCCGCTGCAGTTTCATCACAGGATGTTTCAATACCTAAGATTCTTGCTGTTGGTAGGGACATATCAGCTATTATCACCTTTCATTTTCAATACCAATTCCATGGGATAATCCACAAACCTTTCAAATGATCCGTCCTGGGTGATGTAGTAAGTGTCCTCAAGGCGCACGCCCATTCCTTTATCTGGATAATAAAGACCGGGCTCGATGGTGAATACAGAGCCGGGAACAAGGGCGTTGCTGGGATCGTCTTTTCGGCTGAACCAGGGCTTTTCATGGACATTTAAACCAAGGCCGTGTCCCAGGGAGTGAACGTATCCTGATTCTATTGATGGGTCCTGGCGTATTGTTTTGTGCCCCATTGCTTCAAACAAGTCACATGTCCGCGCCTGGAAATGGGCAGCGTTCAGGCCTGTTTCCAATTCGGCTACAATTTTATGATAGACGGATTTAACCTGATCGTAGAGATGCTGTGCTTCCTCCGGGGCATAACCCAGACACCAGGTACGGGTGAAGTCGTAAAAATAGCCGCCGCCTTTTTCACACGGAAAAATGTCGAAAACAATGGTCTGACCTAATTTTAATGGGTCAGAGGGTGTTCCACCGCTGTGGGGCACCCCGGCATCTCGCCCAATTGCAAAAATGGTGTCTTCGGGGTTTTCGGCGTCTAATTCTGCCAACCAGAGATTGATTTTTCCTTTGACATCACCGATCTGCAAAGGACTACCGTCGGACTTTATCAAGACACCATCCTGCACCTTATGCCCTACGAGAAAATCTGCTGTACGTGTGACGACTTCCAGAACGGTTTTGCCCATTCGGCGAATACGGTCTATTTCCCCGGGCTCTTTCGTTGCCATTGCCTGGAACAAGACGGCATCCTCTAAATCCCCTTCAAAGGTCAAACCTGGCATCAAATCCTGGAGTTTATTGACGATTGAAAAATGCTTCCCCGCATCGGTATGACCATAGATAAGGACCTTACCCGAGGTCAGCCCAATCTCCTCAAAGATTTGCTTATAAAGGAGTGCATGGGCTTTCAGGCGGTCTCCTTCAGCTAACTTCAGGCGATCTTTGAGAGGGAATTTATTGTAATTAATAGTTTTTAAACCTGTACGTGCAGCTTCTTCCCTTTCCATAGGTGCATGACACAGGACGGGTTCTGAACCGATTTTTTTAATCACGTCTGCCTGGGTCATATGCCCACCGCCTGTTAGATAAACCATGGTGGGGTTGTGTTGTGCAGGTCCGGTGACCCAAAGGGCGTCCACGTTATTTTCTTTAAGAAGTTGATCGATATCGGATTTCATAAAAAAGCACCTTCGTTTTAATTAGTAAACCGACCAAAAAAGTCGACATTAGTTTACTTCAGGAGTCTTCGTTTTCCAAGGCAGCCAAAAGGCAGCGAAGCAGGGGAGCTTCTTGTTCAGGCAAGACAGTTCGAGGATCGAATAAAACCTTGTCATCCTTAATCCGAGCAATGATCGGTGGGCTTGATTCTCGCAAAACCTGCATGAAAGCATCCGGTTTTTTGGGGGCTATTGCCAGTAAAAAGGTTGACATCTCTTCAGTTGGCAAGCTGCCGCCGCCAACCGTTGAACATCCTTTGATGACTTGACCCGCCCCCAAGTATTCTCGCCAGTTATTCGCCTGTTCTTCAAGTGATTCAATGGAACGGCTGATCATATACCAGACCGGGATTTTAACTTGCGCTTCGTTCTTTAAATAATGGGTGATGGTTGCAGTCATTCCGGCAAGCGTGACTTTGTCAGGGCGTAATGCACGCGCTAAGGGATGAACCCGGATTGAATTAAGCAGGGATTCTTTGCCGATGATGACCCCAGCCTGGGGTCCTCCCATTAATTTATCTCCAGAAAAACTGACCAGGTCACAGCCGGCATGCAGGGATTCTTGAACCGTAGGTTCATGGGCAAGGCTGTAATCGGCAGTATCCAGTAAGGCACCTGAGCCGAGGTCATGCACAACGGGCACATCATATTTATGAGCCGTTGTAACGATCTCGGTGAGGGCGGGCTCGCTGTGGAAACCAATCAATTTGAAGTTGGAATGGTGCGCAACGAGCACAAGGGTAACAGCTTCATTCTTGAGCGCGTTTTCGTAATCATAGCGGTGGACTCGATTTGTTGTGCCAATTTCGAGCAGCTTCGCGCCAGATTGACGCATGACATCGGGGATGCGGAATCCGCCGCCGATTTCAACCAATTGCGTTCTGGAGATAAGGACATTTTTCCCCTTCGCCAGCGCCGAAAGGATCAGTAAAACAGCACCGGCATTATTGTTGACAACAAACCCGCCCTCTGCCCCTGTCAGGGTGGACAATAATCTGCTGGCATGGATGGATCTTCTCCCGCGTTTCCCGGTTTGCAGATCGAACTCTAAATTGCTATAGCCTGCGGAAGTGGCAGAGATGGCAGCACGGGTCTCGATACTTAGCGGGGCTCTTCCAAGGTTGGTGTGCAAAATGACACCGGTGGCGTTAATCACCGGTATAAGTGTTGGGGACAGCCAATCATTGAGTAAATTTTGTGTGCGCTGGATGAGTTCAGTTTGTTCAAGCACGGTTTGATCTTGTTGAATCGCCCCACGTCGGCAAGTATCCAAAACTTCACGAAGGGCTTTAAGCGTTAAAGGACGACCAAAAGTGTGGATGATGCCCTGAATCTTTGGATTTTGCAGGAGCTGGTCAACGGAGGGGAGTTTACTCAAATCTGGCATGGGGTTTCATTATTTTAAAGAGTGTAAGAAGCTCTGGATTAACGGTTTGGATTCCACCGGCTGCGTTCAAACAAGCGAAGGAGGAACTCAATCAGCGCAAAAACCCCAGCCAGGATCAATGCCATGACAGGCGTCAGAACTCGTCCGAGCTGCATCCAGGTAATTGTGCTTCCAAAGATGCCCACCCATAGTGCTTGTCTTAAGATGATCATGCCTTCTACTGGGGGGTCACTGGGAAAACGTTTATTAAGGAAATAAATCACGGGCAATGCGGGGCCGGTCAACGCCAGCACACTCAGAAAGAAAAATAACCAGCGTGGACCAAGGGTTGGAACAGTGTTCCGAACAATAAGAAATAAACCACCCCATCCCAAAATAGTAAGCACCAGCGAAAGTGGTAAAAAGGTGTTTAGAAATTTTTGCATTCCTGATTTCATATTAAGTTCCTTTGATTCATTATTGTAACGCATAAAACAATGCTTGTGTTTATGAAAAGAATTTGCGGTAAAATCTAGCCATGTTGATGAAAATATTTAGGAGCGCAAAATGATACCAACCAACCTCGCTGTGGATCTAGGCATGACCAATATCGATCTGATCCTGGAGACTGAACATTGCCAGATCATGCGCATGATGGCAAACAAACATCATGAATCCTTAGATCAGATGCGGCAAGCTCTGGGCGCGGTTGAAGAATATCTTAAGCGTAGCCTGGCCATTGGTGTGACAGGTGGACGATATCGTGGACTACCAGATGAAGTCGATGGAAACAAAATCCAAAAGGTCAATGAAATGCTCGCTTTGGGTTTGGGCGGGCTTGCATTGAGTGAACGCCGATCCGGTTTGGTCGTCGGTGCGGGAACGGGCGTTGCCATGGTGGCTGCCATCGATGACAAGGTTGAACATATAACAGGGTCGGCTGTAGGCGGCGGTACCTTGATCGGATTATCCAAGATTATTCTGAAAACCGACGATGTTGACGAAATTGATCGATTGGCATTGGCAGGCGATGCAGCAGCTGTGGATATCATGCTCAGCGAAGCGGTGGGGGGTGAGGTGGGCAGGCTGCCAGCAAAGGCAAATGCTGTCAACCTGGGTAAATTGGATCGCGAAAATGGCTTTTCTCGTGAAAACCTCGCCGCGGGTTTGGTTCGCCTGGTGGCACAGGTGATCGCCGTCATTGCCATCAACGCCTCCGATGCGGCTGGGATGAAGGATATTATTTTAGTGGGTCACTTAATGGATCTTGAATCGATACGCAAGGAAATTGACCTGGTTGGTGAATTTTATGACCGAGAATTTATCATCCCAGAAAACCCGGGATTTGGCACAGCGATGGGAGTGCTTGAGGTGTTAAAAAGGGATTGATAATTATTTAATAATTCCTATGAGAGAGGCGCAGCTGTCTTCGATTCCTCGACACTTCGTGCTGCGCCCCTACAATATAAAATAAAATAAAAATTTACATTGCTAATCCAAAGGTTTGAAGCATCAAAAAATTCGTCAAACTATATAATTTTCAACATCCTCTTCCTATAAAAATTGACTTTCATTCTTTAATATGATAATATTTGTCTAATTGGAAACTCATCCAGAGAGGTGGAGGGACCGGCCCAATGATGCCTCGGCAACCACGGTTATCAATCGAAGGTGCCAACTCCGGCAGCCCCCAAACTGGGGAGTTCTGGAAGATGAGGTAAAGTTACCACAGGGTATACAGCGCCTCTCGTCCATTGAGAGGCGATTGTTTTTGAAAAGCATGACTAAAGAAGGAATAATATGCACTCTAAAATGAAAAAATTTACCAATCGACGGTATTTGGACGCACTGGAAGATCGTGTTTTGTTATTCGACGGTGCTATGGGTACCAATCTTGACCGTCAGAATCTGACTTCTGAACACTTTGGCGGCGAAAAAACAGCCGGGTGCAACGATTATTTGGTCATTACTTATCCCCAGGCTGTTGAAAAGGTGCATCGATCCTTTTTAGAAGCCGGATCGGATGTGATCGAAACGAATTCTTTCCGCGCGAACCGGTTGACCTTATCTGAATTTGGCTTGGGGGAGCAGGTGTATGAGATCAACGATGCTGCAGCCAAACTAGCTCGCAAGCTTGCAGATGAATATTCTACGCTGGAAAAACCGCGTTTTGTGGCAGGAACAATGGGACCCAGTGGGAAGTTGATATCCGCTGATGATCCTGAAATGTCCAATATTCATTTTGATGATTTGGCAGATGTGTTTCGAGAACAATCGATTGGCTTGATTGAAGGTGGTGTCGATTTATTGTTGATTGAAACCGCACAGGACATTTTAGAGGTCAAAGCGGCGATTCGGGGAATCAGGACGGCTTTCGAGGAATCAGGGCAGTCTTTGCCCGTTCAGGCGCAGGTGACACTGGATACAACCGGGCGTATGCTGCTGGGGACGGATATCGCTGCCGCCCTCGCTATCCTGGAAGGTATGGGCATTGATGTGATTGGTTTGAACTGTTCCACAGGACCGGATTACATGCGTGAGCCCATTCGCTACCTGACGGAAAACTCAAAATTACCGATTTCTTGTATTCCAAATGCCGGTTTACCATTAAATGTTGATGGTGAAGCTGTTTACCCGATGAAACCGGGACCTTTTTCTGAATTAATGCTTGAATTTGTTGACGAATACGGGGTTCGTGTGGTGGGTGGCTGCTGTGGAACCCGTGAAGATCACATTCAATTAATAGATCAAGGATTGAATCGAGGTCGACCTTTGACTTTAGCACCTGAAGCGGAACCTATGCTGGCTTCCCCTGTACAGGCTGTTTCTATGATACAAACGCCGCCGCCTTTTTTGATTGGTGAACGATTGAACACCCAGGGTTCGCGGCGGTTTAAACGTTTGATCATGGCTGAGGATTTTGACTCAATCATTGAGATGGCACGCGCCCAGGTCGAAAGTGGTGCGCATGGCTTGGATATTTGCGTGGCATTGACAGAACGAGATAATGAAACGGACATGATGACCAGGCTTGTCAAAAAACTTGCCAACGCTGTTCCTGTACCCCTGGTAATTGACACAACCGAAATTAAGGTGATCGAGGCTGCATTAAAGGCTAACCCGGGACGCAGCCTGATCAATTCCACGCACCTGGAATCAGGCCCTGAAAAAGCCGGTCAGGTCTTTTCCCTGGCGAAGGCATTCAATGCTGCGGTGATTGTGCTGACCATCGATGAAAATGGGATGGCAAAGATAGCGGAGGATAAACTGGCTGTTGCCAGGCGAATTTATGACCTGGCTGTGGAAGATATCGGCTTGCAACCGCAAGACCTGGTCTATGATGCGCTGACCTTCACCCTGGCAACAGGCGATCCCGATTTGCGTGATTCAGCTTTGCAAACCCTGGAAGGCTTTCAGATGATCAAAGAAGCTTTACCGGGCGTGCTAACTTCCCTTGGTGTGAGCAATGTCTCATTTGGCTTATCAAGACCTGCCAGGGCAGTGCTCAACAGTGTCATGCTGTATCACGCGGTGGAAGCTGGGTTGGATATGGCAATTGTCAACCCAGCGCATATCAAGCCGTATGCAGAGATTCCGGAAAATGAGCGGAAATTAGCGGAAGACCTGATCCTAAATCGGCACCCCGACGCGCTTTCCAGGTTAATTTCATATTTTGAAAACGTGGAGGATGCCGGCGACGCGGTTGGAACGGGTCAGGATGAGCTGGAAACAATGCGACCTGAAGAAAGGCTCCACTGGCGAATTTTACATCGCCATAAAGCGGATGTCGAAAGGGACATTGATCTGCTTTTAAATGCCGATGATGAAAAATCTCAGTCACAGGCTGCTGTTGAAATATTGAACGATGTTTTACTGCCGGCAATGAAGGATGTCGGTGATAAATTTGGCGCGGGTGAATTGATATTGCCCTTTGTGCTGCAAAGTGCAGAAGTGATGAAAATCGCTGTAAGTTACCTGGAGAATTTCCTCGAGAAAAAGGCGGGCAGCACTAAGGGCAAGCTTGTGCTGGCGACGGTATATGGGGATGTTCATGATATTGGAAAAAACCTGGTGAAAACGATCCTTTCCAACAACGGCTACGAAGTGGTTGATCTTGGGAAGCAGGTGCCGGCTGAAACCATCATCACACGGGCGGTGGAAGAGAAGGCAGATGCAATCGGGTTGAGTGCATTGCTCGTCAGCACTAGTAGGCAAATGCCCTTGATCATCAATGAGTTGGACCGTCGAGGGCTATCCTTCCCCGTATTGATCGGCGGTGCTGCCATCAACCCCCGTTTTGGAAAACGCATTCTTTTGACAGAGGCAGGACATTATTATGAACCCGGTGTCTTTTATTGTAAGGATGCTTTTGAAGGTCTTTCAACCATGGACGCTTTGATGAACCCTGAGAAACAACGTAATTTGATGGAGGCAACACACCAGGCTGCAGATTACGAACTAGGAAGAGATTTGGCGAATCCACGCGCTGGTGCCAGGCGTCGAGATCAGAATGCGGTCAATGAGCTTGAGGTATTACCGCATCCACCCTACTGGGGACCGAGGGTCGTCAAAGATATGCCTCTTGAATTGGTCGCAAAACACCTTGCGCTCAACGAGTTGTACCGATTGTCCTGGGGGGCGAAAAACACCCACGGAAAAGAATGGGAGAAATTAAAAGCGGAATTTGATGCTCGTCTCCTGAGGATGCGGAAAGAAGCTGAAAAAGAAGACTGGCTGAACCCCCAGGGAGTCTATGGATACTGGCCCTGCCAGTCGGAAGGGGATGCATTGATGGTATATGATCCCGATACATTAGAAGAGGACCAGCAAAAAGTCCTGCAAGTATTCGACTTCCCCAGGCAAAAGGGCGGCCAGGGGCTGTGCCTGGCAGATTACTTCGCTTCTAAAGCATCTGGAAGGATGGATGTTGTTGCCTTGCAGGTTGTGACTGTAGGGCATAAACCCACCGAACGTTTTGAACTCTTACAGGAGCAGGGCGAATTTGCTGAAGCCTATTATCATCACGGTCTGGCTGTTCAAATGGCTGAAGCAACTGCGGATTACCTGCATGCGCATATTCTCAGAGAATTGGGCTTGGACCCTGGTCGGGGAAAGCGTTATTCCTGGGGTTACCCCGCCATTCCGGAACTTGAAGATCATCTGAAGGTATTTAAACTCTTGCCAGTAGAGTCTGCGTTGGGGATGAGCCTTACATCTGCGTATCAACTTGTCCCAGAGCAGTCCACAGCTGCAATTATTGTTCATCACCCCGACGCGAAGTATTTTAACATTGGCACAAGCCGGGTTGAGCAGTTGATGAAAGCCTAAGGATTTAGGAAGGTCAGTATGTCCCAAGAAGAAAGAAAGTTTCGAATCCGTTTAAATCAAGCGACAAAACCCATTGTAACGGATGGTGCGATGGGAACGTTATTGCATGAACGCGGCGTCGAGATGGATGCCTGTTTCGATGAGCTCAACCTGACGGCGCCCGCTGTTGTCGCCGAAATCCATCGTGATTATATCCAGGCTGGTGCTGAAATCATCAAGACCAATACTTTTGGTGCCAACCGCACAAAGTTAGACAGACATGGATTGGACGACCGCGTGAGGGAAGTCAATGCAGCGGCAGTTAACCTGGCGCAAAGGGTTGTTGCGGCTTCTTTTAAAGATGTGTATATCGCCGGGGATATGGGTCCCTTAGGTGTACCCTTGGCACCTTTTGGAAGGATGCAGGTTGAAGAAGCTGAGGAGGTTTATAAAGAGCAGGTTAAGGCGCTTGTGGACGCTGGCGTTGACTTGATTCTGATTGAAACAATGGTGGACCTCTACGCCGTTCGCGCTGCTGTTGAAGCTGTGCAGCAGGTTGACCCGGGGATACCGATCATTGCCTCAATGACCTTTACTCGGGATCGACGGACGCTGCTTGGCGATACCCCGCAAGAGGTTGCTCTAAAAATCAATGACTTGAACGTGGATGTCATTGGTGTTAATTGTTCTGGTGGACCGTCGCAATTATTATACATTTTAAGGCAAATGTACCAGGCAGTACCCGAGGCAAAGTTTTCAGTGATGCCCAATGCAGGTTTCCCTGAAAAAAGCGGCGGTCGTATTATGTACCCGGCTGGTCCGGAGTATTTTCATGATTATGCTTTATCATTTTGGCGTTCGGGAGCAGCTGTG
>JAXHUT010000103.1:3511-3925 GCA_034189405.1 Chloroflexota bacterium | reverse complement strand
CGAGGATATTCATTATCCTGAAAGAACAACGTCCTTATATAATTCGTGATTTAGAATCAACCAAAATCCCATCTTTAAATGGAGTTTAACCCTTGACATCTAATAGCAGGTCTAATACCTGTTCCCCCTGCCCCCTCTCTGAAGGGAAGGGGTTTAAAGTCCCTTCCTTTTAGGGAAGGGATTTAGGGTTAGGTAAAAGAATGATTAATTTGAGGCAGGTATGAAAACCGGCAATAGCATGCGTTATCCAGTATTTCGAAAAATCAAATTATTACCTACCCCCTGCCCCCTCCCTGAAGGGAAGGGGTTTAAAGTCCCTTCCTTTTAGGGAAGGGATTTAGGGTTAGGTAAAAGAATGATTAATTTGAGGCAGGTATGAAAACCGGCAATAGCATGCGTTATCCAGTATTTCGA
>JAXHUT010000103.1:0-3411 GCA_034189405.1 Chloroflexota bacterium | reverse complement strand
AAAATCAAATTATTACCTACCCCCTGCCCCCTCCCTGAAGGGAAGGGGTTTAACATCCCTTGCTTTTCGGGAGGGGGTTTGGAGACCGCATTTTTGTTAGACTGGTCAGGCTGTGAGGATTATGGCATAATCTACATATTGCTAGGCATTAATTGAAAGGGCATTTATGAAGAAAACCAGCCGGCTGACACGCATTTCATTGATGCTGGCCCTCTTGTTTGGTGCAGATAAACTTCTGGGGGTTTTACGCACGGTCATTATTGGACGCCAATTTGGTCTTTCAGAAGAATTGGATGTGTTCAACGCAGCCAATAATTTACCCGATATGCTGTTTGCATTAATCTCCGGCGGTGCATTGGCGATTGCCTTTATCCCAGTTTTATCAGAGGTCTTATCGAAAAAGGGACAGCGATCCTCCTGGCGTTTGTTTTCTAGTGTGGCTAATTTGGCTTTTATTGTTACAGGCGGGTTGGCGGTGCTCGTTGCCTTGCTTTCGGGACCCCTGGTGCGCGGCCAATTAGGCATTGCACCTGGATTCAGTACGAGCCAGCAGAACCTGGCAATTGATTTGATGCGTTTGCACCTGGTTTCAACATTAATATTTTCTATTAGCGGTCTTGTCATGGCTGGTTTGCAGGCAAATCAACATTTTTTATTACCCGCATTAGCACCCCTCCTTTATGACCTGGGACAAATATTTGGCGCAGTGATTTTGGCACCTGCAGAAGGGTACCAGATTGCCGGTATCCGTTTACCAGCCTTTGGGTTGGGTATTCACGGACTGGTTTACGGGGTGATCATCGGCGCCGCGCTTCACTTACTTATCCAAATCCCCGGCTTGATCAAATATCGTTTTCAATGGTTTGCTAAGATCGATTTTAAGGATGCTTCATTTAGAAGAGTCCTGCGTTTGATGGGACCGCGCCTGGTGAGTATGGGGTTTATCCAGTTGATCTTTTTGGCAAGGGATAACCTGGCATCCAGGCTGTCGGTTGGGTCTGTCACGGCTTTAAGTTATGGATGGTGGATCCAACAAGTGCCGGAGACCCTGATCGGCACGGCGATTGCGACAGCTTTGCTGCCAACGCTTTCAGAACATATTGCTGCTGAAAATCAAAGTGCGTTCAGAGACACCATTGAACGTTCGTTGAAGGTGATGATTGCCCTATCCTTTCCAATCGCCGTCATCCTTGCCATGGCAAGTTTGCCTTTAATTCAATTTGCTTTTGGTTTCTCATTGGATGATGCGCAAATGATTTTGTGGGCGACTCAGGGATATTTGGTCGGTTTGTTGGGGCACAGTGCCGTCGAATTGGGGGTTCGCTCTTTTTATGCCAGGCAAAATGCCCGTGTACCGATGGTGATCTCGGGTTTGGGTTTGTTGATTTACATTGTTTTAGCTGTAGTATTCTTGTCGCCTTTGGGGGTGGGGGGGATAGCGTTGGCAAATTCTCTTTCGTATAGTATTCAGGGTTTCTTGTTGTTTTTCTTTTTGAATAGGCGACTTCCTAAAAAAATTAACCTTGGCAGCACCTTAATAAGAAGCATCCTGAGTGGTATAGGGGCGGGTTTATGCGTTTGGATGATCCTTTCTGTATTCCCTATACCGCTTTCACCCCTTTATTTATCCCTGGCTGCCATGGTATTGGGCGGGCTGGTCGGCGCAATCCCGATTTGGCGAGAAATTCGGTCTCTCGTGAATTTATGATTCATATCGCCAATGAAAAGACTTTAAACTAAATATCCGCAGAATAATTATTTACTGTTCACCAATCCCAGATCCCCCAAGAACGGATCCGATGTAATTCCCTTCATTTCCTGCAATATCCTTTGTTTCACCTTTCCTGCAAATAAAGGTATAATTTCACCCTATGAACGAAAAAGACATTCACAAAATGAAGGGCGCTGATTCCGAATCAGACAATATAAAGAAGAAAAAATTCCTCGAACAGCGATCTTCTTGGGTTATTTTGGGGATTTTGCTAGCCTTATTGATTGTTCTACTTGGTGCTTTGGCAGGATACCAGAGCGGTATCAAGGAACGGTTAAATTTAGCGGAAACACAGGCTGCGCCAAAGATTCAATCCCAATTAGCAAATGCTAAACAGGATATCGAAGACGGTCGTTACGAGGTCGCCCTGGATCGTCTGGATTGGATCCTTGAAGAAATGTCACCCTACCTCAGCGAAGAAGAAGAAAAAGAGGTGGGCGATTTGTACAGCCAGACCCTATTGCGAATTTCGACCTACCGCACCCCGACACCAGAACCATCGCCGACGCCGACAGAGCCTGCCTTTACACCAACACCAGATTTACGCGGTGAAGAAGAATTATTCAATAATGCCCAGCAGCTGATTGCAGACGAATCATGGGATGAGGCTGTCAAAACACTTGAAGTATTGCGACAAAAAAATATTGATTACCGTCCAGTACAAGTGGATGGATTGCTTTATGTGGCATTGCGCAATCGAGGTTTGGATAAAATCCTGATTGAAGGGAACCTTGAGCCAGGTATTTATGATCTAACACTGGCTGAAGGGTTTGCACCCCTTGACTCGAGTGCTGAGGGCGTTCGCAACTGGACCCGCATGTATTTGACAGGTGCAAGTTATTGGGATGTGGATTGGGCACAGGCCATTTATTATTTCGAACAAGTTTATCCCCAATTGCCTTACCTACATGATGAGACCTATATGACCACGACAGAGCGGTATCGGATTGCCCTGTATTCCTACGGCACCCAACTGGCAAATAACGGTGAGGTGTGTGAAGCATTAGAATACTTTGAAAGGTCTTTTGAGGTCTCACCGGATCCGGAGGTTCAACCAACCGCACAATGGGTTGCGGAGGAATGTGAGAGGGAAAACAAGGAAGAGCGTGAAGAACCAAAAAACACCTCAACGCCAGTGCCAACGACCGTTAATCCTACAGCTGAATCAACTATCGGACCGACTGAGGAACAACCGACTGATGAATCAACGGATGAAACACCAGTGGAACCCACAGCGAAGCCAACAGCAACAACACCGGAACCATAAGCTAAAATCTATGATTTTATAAGCCGTCCAAAGAAAGCGGACGGCTTTTTTTGATTAAATTTGATCTACCAATTCCCCCACCAAATCGTGGGTTATTGCGCTGTTGATTTTAACCTGAACAATCTCGCCAATCGGCGCCAGACCCTCGATGACCACCAGGCCGTCTATCTCAGGTGCATCACGATAAGATCGGCCAATTGAAATCTGGTTTTCTTGATCCACGCCTTCAATTAGGGCACCCATGGTCTTGCCAATAAACCGTTGGTTGCGTTCAAGAGAAATCTCTCCCTGGATTTGCATCAGGTACTCAAAGCGTTCAAGCTTAACATGTTCTGGGATCGGATCCCCAAGGGGTTCTGCCGGTGTGCCAGGT
>JAXHUT010000102.1:0-2166 GCA_034189405.1 Chloroflexota bacterium | reverse complement strand
ATTGTCGTTTGCCTGTAAGCTCATACTGCCAAGAGGCGTCATCCCACAGAGTGCGAACCATACTGCGTCGGCAGCCGCGCTCATAGGTGGTTTTCAGAAAGGGGATATCGGTTTCAGCTGCCAGACGAAAATTGTAGGGTTCTTCCTGTTCCTCTTTAAGTTCCGGTACATGGATCTCGTAGCCCAACCTGCCGCCACCCAGATTCATCGTCATTTCATAACCAAATAAACGGTAGTAATAAGGGATGCCGGTAATCGCCTGGGCAAGCTCACCGCGCTTTTTACTCCATTGATGTAATATTTCAAATTGCTGGCGGACTAGACCGCGGCGGCGATATTCCTTTTTTGTCCCAATCAGCTCCGGACGTCCAAGCTTAAAAGGAATATCCTCATAAGACCATGTTTGCGAAATCAGGCAGCAACTGGAGATAATTTCACCGGTGGTAGTATTCTCAATGATGGTGAAGTCACTAGCATCTACCGTGGGCCCTTGTCCGCTGATCAGGTCCCTGACCCAATCCTCCAAACCTTTTCCATCCCAATCACCCTCACTGTGGATTTCAATGTTGAAATCAACCAGGGCTTGTTCATCTGCCAGGGTGGCATGTCGGATGATCAAGTCGTTCCCTAAATCACGGATAATATCATTTGTTATCATTGCATGTTCCTTGTTTTAATACTGACTAAGAAATTGTAATTCAATTTTGTATGGAGAAGGCGGTATACTTATCCGGGTTTGCTTGAGGTCCTATGAAAACAAAATATAAAATTTATTTTTTCTTTCAATATCTCGTCATGGGGGTCACTGGCCCCTACCTGGCGGTGTTTCTGTATGAGAAAGGCTATTCTGGTGCCCAGATTGGTTTGCTGTTGGGCGCCATGCCGATTACTATCCTGGTTTTTCAACCGCTCTGGAGTTATTTAAGCGATATTTTTAACACCCGCAAGCGGTTGTTGTTTATAGGCAGTCTTGGCGCAGGTCTGGCTGCTTTAGGCCTGGGATATGCCCCATCATTTTGGGTTGCCTTTGTGTGTGCTGTGTTTTTAGCTGCTATGCAAGCGCCTATCATGCCGATAAGCAATGCCATTGTGTTGGACTATCTGGAAGAAATGGATCAGCCGCATGACTATAGTTTAATTCGTTTGTGGGGGTCACTGGCTTTTGCAATCTCAAGCATGATGATTGGCGGCTTGTTTATCGATCAATTGTTGGTTTATTTCGCATGGTTGGTGGCAATCATGTATTTCATCCAGGCAGGATTAAGTTTAATCTTACCTGAGAGGGGCATAGAATATTCCTACTCGGAATTTAAAGGACTCGACTTTCTAACAAAAAACCCTAATTTTGCGATTTTCTTGCTCGGGAGCGTTTTCATCGGTGCAACAATCAACATTGTATTGAATTACCAAACGCTTTTTCTACAATCCCTTGGTGCCTCATCGTGGTTGGTGGGCTCAACCATCGCTTTTCAAGCCTTGATTGAAATACCAATAATGCTAGCTGTCCCATTTTTACTTAAACGTTTTTCAACGCGAGGCCTGATCTGGGTTGGTGCTATGGCGCTTCCCATTCGATGGTTATCGTATATTTTTATCAAAGACCCCATGTGGGTTGTGCCAACCCAGGTTCTTCATAGCATTGCAGTTGTAGGGTTTATGGTGATTGGTGTTTCATTTATCGATCAACAGCTCAGTCCAAAATGGCGGGCAACGGGTCAGGGTTTATATAATGCGGCTACGAGCGGCATCGGTGCGGCTATCGGTGCTGGTCTCGCAGGCTTTGTCTTTGATCGGTTCGACATTCGCGCTGTCTGGCTGCTGAATTTGATCTTTGGTTTAATCAGCCTGGGACTGCTGGCGTTCAGCTTCAGGGGATTCAGCAAGAGCGAAAATCAGGGATAAGTTTATATTATATAACGGTTTTTTTGATAAAGATCCGGGCATTCCCCCAGCTCATTTGACGGCGGTTGGACAGGCTTTTGTCTCAGCTACAATGACGGCTGGACTTCAGCATTGGAAAGTCAAAGCGCCCTTTAGAGTCATGATGAAGGATTTTCTTAGAGTCTTTATCATATTTGCAGTATTTTTGGTGGGTCTGGAATTGCGAAAATCAATTTATGAAGGCTGGGGGAAGACCATCGTTACCATTTATACCACCACCCTGGG
>JAXHUT010000101.1:0-2944 GCA_034189405.1 Chloroflexota bacterium | reverse complement strand
GGCAGCGATTTCTATTCACAGGCCTCTATGTGATCAACCCCACCTAACCCGATTATAAACTCAGGGTAGTGATTGATATCACGATACCAGCAAATTTTATAATTTGATATTAATGAAAAAACCTTTAAAAACTTCCAAAACACGAGTATATTAATAATCTACTGGTAATTTTGTAACCGGGTGACCGGCATAAAAGTTGCTAAAATAATATACTTGTATGTTTCATAAGTCGAAAGGTTGATCATGAAAAAATTATTTCTATATCTCCTATCAATGAACCTTGTCTTTGTACTGGGCCTCTCCGCTTGTGAGCCCATCCAGCCGGTATTAAGTGTCGGTGATAATCCATCCATTGATCTTGAAAACCAAGCAACAGAAACACACAACCTCGAACCCTCCCCCGCCCCGACGACATCCCCATCTTCCATCCCCGAACCGACAAGCCAGGAAAGTGCATCGGAAACGGAAAACCCAACAACGGAAGAGATGGAGGAAAATCCCGACGTGATCAACCCATTAACGGGCCTTCCCGCCGAGAACCCTGATTACCTTGACCTCTCCCCTGCCCTGGTCTCAATTTCAAACTTCCCTGCTTCGGGTCGGCCCCAGGCAGGTCTGAATTTCAGCCCAATAACTTTTGAAATGGCAATCGGTGAAGGGATGACGCGCTTCCTGACGATGTTTTACGGGCAGTTCCCTGAAGCTGTCAGCGGGCAAACTGAAGGCGAAGCCCCGGTAACCGGGTCTGAAGAAGAAAACCAGGCAGAAAACAGCGCAGCAAGCGATGACCTGGCTGCTTCAATCGGGCCCATCCGCTCTGGACGTCTATCATATGAGGACATCCGTGCCACTTATTCGGGTTTCCTGGTTATGGCTTCTGCCTGGGAAGGCATTTCAACAAACCTGAATGATGCAACATCGGTTTATGGGTCTAACGAAGAGGATATTAACAGTGCCACTGTTAGTGCAGATCGCCTTGTAGAGATTGCTCGTTCAGAATCTGAAGGTTACCCCGGCTCGAATTTCAACCTGGAAGGGATGACATTCTCCCAAACCCCACCAGAAGGCGGGCAAGCGGCGGACCAAGCCTGGATCTTCTACAACAATCTTAATCAGGTTCAATGGCGTTATGACCAGGCATTGGATGCCTACCTTCGGTATGATGTCAAAACCGATGGTAGCGGCGAATTCGTCATGGCAACCGATCGATTAAATGACCAACCTATCAGCAAAGAAAATATGATCGTGATATTTGCAGAACATGATTACCAGGCACCCACCCTGATTGACATCCACTTGATGAACCAGCCTCCAACCAAAGCCCTCTTATTTCGGGATGGTCAGGTCTACGAAATTTTCTGGACCACCCGCTTCGGGGACTATGAAAAAGAAACCGGATTGCTGCGACCAATGCGATTTGTTGATAAAAACGGCGATCCCTTCCCACTTAAGCCCGGGCAAACCTGGATTTCTATTGTCTCTATGCAAAGTTATTACGTAGAATCCGCCCTTAGCGAACACCCCTTCCACCCAGTCATCGAAGACAATGGCACAGGTCTTTGGTTAATACGTTATAAGGGTAAATACTAAACCTTCCGAATTAAACCCCAACATTAAGCTGCCGTCCCATTTTTTTTCGTGGGACGGCAACATTTAATCTTCAAGGAAACAATTCAATGCTGAATAATCTAAGGAGGGATTGTTTAATTCTTGATTTTATAATTTTTTGTCAGCATAATACCTTTGATTTTGAATTATAATTTGATGTAGCTTCAAGATAAAACAATACCGCATCTTAAAAGAAAGGATTCCATTCATATGACAAAAAAACCTGATACCCCTATCACCCCTACTAAACTACACAAGAGATCACCCGTTCCATCGGACATTAATATCGCACAAGAAGCAGAATTAAAGCCCATTACGCAGATTGCAGAAGAATTAGGGCTGCTGCCCGATGAATTTGATCTCTACGGTAAATATATTGCCAAGGTCAGCCCCAAGGTTCTGGAACGATTGGCTGACGTCCCAGATGGCAAGTATGTTGATGTTACCGCCATCACACCAACCCCCCTGGGTGAGGGTAAAACCACTACCACGGTCGGTCTGAGTCAGGCTCTCGGCGCCCACCTCGGCAAGCGAGTGATCACAGCCATACGTCAGCCCAGCCAGGGCCCCACCTTCGGAATCAAAGGAGGCGCAGCAGGCGGTGGATACAGCCAGGTCATCCCAATGGAAGAATTCAACCTGCATCTGACCGGAGATATCCATGCTATCACAGCGGCGAACAATCTGATTGCAGCTGCTATTGAAACCCGGATGTACCATGAAACCTATCAAAGTGATGAAGCGCTCTTCAACCGGTTGTGCCCCCCCAATGAAAATGGACAACGCGCATTTGGGATCGGCATGTTAGGGCGTTTGAAAAACCTCGGGATTGACAAGACAGATCCAAACGAATTGACAAAAGACGAAAAACATCGATTTGCGCGCCTGAATGTTAACCGGGATACGCTAACCTGGCGGCGCGCCACCGACACCAACGATCGCCTCTTGCGTGAAATTACTGTTGGGCAGAGCCCCACGGAAAAGGATTTCAACCTCAAGACCAGTTTTTACATCACTGTTGCCAGTGAACTGATGGCTGTTTTGGCACTTTCCACCAGCCTGGATGACATGCGCGAGCGCATAGGTCGCATTGTTCTGGCGCTGGACATAGATGGCAATCCAATTACCGTTGAGGATGTTGGCGTTGCTGGTGCAGCAACCGTGTTGATGAAAGACACCATCAAGCCAACATTGATGCAAACCCTGGAAGGGACCCCTGATTCGGTGATAACGAAGTCTGCCAATTTGAGCCCGATCATATCCGCCATAATGGAGCTGTTACCATGGGCGATATTGGCGAAGGGGCCAGCGTGCACAAATACAGGGGTCCCTTCCA
>JAXHUT010000100.1:0-5733 GCA_034189405.1 Chloroflexota bacterium | reverse complement strand
CTCGGTTGAAGAGGGTCAGGCAGACTTCCCCGATATTATCATTAAAGCGAACGGTGAAGTGGGCGTTAAATTGTTCACAGGGGAAATGGATCCAATGCGTGCTTTTCTACTGCGGAAAGTAAGGGTAAAGGGTGACAAGGCTTTGGGAATGAGGTTAGTAAAACTATTTAACCGACCCTATTAAAAACAAAAGAATAAGCACAGGGTGGAAAGCACTAAGCATGCTCTAGTCTTAATACAATCCCCAATCGTCTGCAAGCCCTTCCTCCATCATGGTTGGATCCCAGGTTTCACGACCATAATTGATCTTTGTTGGCATATCAAGGATGGTTTCTGCATTCTTTCTGGTGTTTTCCATCATGGATGGTCCATAGGGGCAGAAAGGTGTCGTTAGAATCATGGTCACTATCGCGTGATCGGATTTTATCTCAATATTTCTAACCAGGCCTAGCTGAAGAATATCTAAACCTAATTCGGGATCTACAATCTTACTCAGGCTATCTTCCACTGCTGGAACAAGATCAGGATGTGTGTTTTCAATATCCCAAACGGGCATGTTGTTTATTTGATTGTCGCTCATGTCAATCTCCATCGGTTAGTAAAGGAATATGATAAGTACAGCGATTGTCTCCTTCAAGGATGCAAGTTTTCCTTTCGACAGGCGCTGAAAGAAACTCTGAAATTATGTTAATATCTAAATTGCAAACATCAGGATAATCTATGCCTACCTGGTAATAGGGACAGGATAAAGATCTGATTTCGTATGATCCATCACCTTTTTCGTATTCGATAATGAAGCCTTCCCGGGTCAGCAGGTTTTTAAGCATTTCGACTCGGTCTTCAATGGGTTTGCCGACAAAGTCATCTTTATGCGTTTGTGCAATTTCAAGACCGATGTCACCAAAAATGGTCGATATTTCTTGATTGGTAAACTTTTCATTTAATGCACCAATTAATCGTTTTGTGAGGCGCAGGTAACTGGTTGGGAATTTTTCGACACCCTTATCCGTCAAGGAATAAATCAATCTGGGCCGCCCCACGCCATGTCGTTCTTCTGAAGAAACCACAAGGCCGTCTGCTTCCAGGGAGGTGAGATGGTGCCGTATGGAAATCCCATTAATGCCTACAGAATCTGCAAGTTCATTAATTGTAGAGCTTGGGTAGGATAATAAAGTGCGTAATATCTTTTCGCGTGTGCTTTTCATAATTTAAACCTAAAAATAACGATAGAAATACTCCGAATTCATATGGCTGTGATTTTAGCACGCAAAGGATAAGCTTGTCAATATTTAAGATATTTATCCTAAATATCCTAAACATTCAGGCTGTTTAATCAAAAAAAGATGCCCATAACAGGCATCTTTTTATATCTATTATGATCGTCTTCTTTGCCTCAATTACCCGCTTCATTGCTTAAGTTTTGCTATTTAAGCAATTTAAAGTCAATACCCAACAAACTGAAGGTGTTGCCAGTTTGAAAATTGCCAATATGTTCTTCACGGTGTTGTATCAATAATTTATTATATTTTTATAATAAATATTGACACTCAAAATTGCGCATGCTATAATTCTGATGCTCAATAATTATCAGATAAATAGGATAAAATTGGTATTTAAAACGCTTGCCTTTCAGGAGATTAAATGTCAGAGTTAAAAATTAAGAATTTGCATGTTTCTATTGAGGATGCCCCAATCATTAAAGGACTAAATTTAACTGTTCGTCAGGGCGAAGTGCATGCCATCATGGGGCCCAATGGGACAGGCAAGTCTACCCTGGCATATGCGGTAATGGGCCATCCAAAATACGAGATAACTGAAGGGGATATTTTTGTAGATGACGTGAGCATACTCGACTTGGCGCCTGATGAACGTTCAAGAGCAGGTGTATTTCTTGCATTTCAATATCCAGTATCCATCCCGGGTGTTACTGTCGCCAACTTCCTTCGAACCGCCATCAATGCGCGCAGACGGCATTCAGACCCGCCTCAAGAGGACATTTCCATTTTGGAATTTCGTAAAATACTAAAATCGAAAATGGATTTACTCGAGATGGAATATGCCTTTGGTGGGCGTTATTTGAACGAAGGTTTCTCCGGCGGTGAGAAAAAACGCACTGAAGTCTTGCAATTAGCCGTTCTAGAACCCGCATTTGCCATTCTTGACGAAACAGATTCGGGCTTGGACATTGATGCAATTAGGATTGTTTCTGAAGGTGTGAATACTTTAAAGGGTCCAAATATGGGCGTCATGGTGATCACCCATTATCAACGAATTTTGAATTATATTAAACCGGACTTTGTTCACATCATGTTTGACGGTCGCATCGTTGAATCTGGTGATCAAGAACTCTCACTTCTTTTAGAGGATGAGGGCTACGATTGGATTCGTGAAAAGCATGGGGAAGCTTAAGCATTATAAATGAAGATATTGGAGGTCTTCCATGGGTAAGAACCCGAAGACTGAGTTTTTAGATGAACTAGGGGACTATCAATTTGGATTTAGTGATCCAGAATCAATTGTATTTAAAAGTAAGAAAGGTCTGGATGAAGAGGTCGTCAGGAAGATTTCGGCATTGAAGGGCGAACCTGAATGGATGTTAGAATTTAGGTTAAAAGCTTTGAAGCATTATCAAAATCGACTTATGCCGACCTGGGGCGCCGATCTCAGTGACCTGGACCTGGATGATATTTATTATTATCTTAAGCCAACTGAAGGTGAAGGCCCCACCTGGGATGATATCCCTGAGACGATAAAAAACACTTTTGATAAATTAGGCATTCCAGAAGCAGAACAGAAGTACTTGTCGGGCGTAGGTGCCCAATATGAATCCGAGATGATCTATCACAGCGTCCTAACGGAATTGGAAGAAAAAGGCGTGATCTTTCTCTCGATTGAGGAAGGGCTAAGACAGCACCCGGAGTTATTCCGAGAATATTTTTCTACGGTTATTCCGATTCAGGATAATAAGTTTGCTGCTTTGAACAGCGCAGTATGGTCTGGTGGATCCTTTGTGTACATCCCACCTGGTGTGAAAGTTGACCTTCCTCTTCAAGCATATTTCAGGTTGAACGCAGCCAATATTGGACAATTCGAACGTTCGTTAATTATTGCGGACGAAGGCGCTCAAGTTCACTATGTTGAGGGCTGCACCGCACCAATCTACACCACAAATTCCTTACACAGTGGTGTGATAGAGATTGTTGTGAAGAAGAATGCTAGAGTCCGTTATTCGACGATCCAAAACTGGTCCAATAATGTTTACAACCTGGTGACTCAACGGGCTAAGGTCTACGAAAACGGCACGATGGAATGGGTGGACGCTAACCTGGGATCGAAGGTAACAATGAAATATCCTTCATGTTATTTAATGGAACCAGGTGCACACGGCGAAATTTTATCTGTTGCATTTGCGGGTCCCAATCAGCACCAGGATGCAGGCGGTAAAGCGATTCATTTTGCCCCCAACACGAGCAGTAAAATTACATCCAAATCTGTTAGCCGGAGAAATGGACGATCTTCTTACCGTGGTTTATTGAAGGTTTATCCCAAAGCAGAGGGCTCAAGATCGAATGTGGTTTGTGATGCGCTCCTGCTTGATCCCGAGTCTCGTTCTGATACTTATCCCTATATTGAGGTTGATGCCCAAGATGTGAGTCTGGGTCATGAAGCAACGGTTTCAAAGGTCGGTGAAGAGCAGTTGTTCTATTTGATGAGCCGAGGGCTTAGCATAGAAGAAGCGACGACGATGGTGGTATCTGGATTTATTGAACCACTGGTGAAGGAACTGCCGATGGAATATGCAGTCGAAATGAACCGTTTGATCCAATTGCAAATGATAGGCTCTGTAGGATAAACTGGAAAGAAGCGCAATAAATGACGTCAAAGACACCAAGAATAATCATCAAGAAAAAATCGGGACGAACACAAGAAGGCATACCAGAATTCAGCCTTGATAAGAACCAAATTCCCTCTGTGAATGACACAAAACTGAAGGATTATCGTGAGACAGCCTGGACGAATTATGAAAGGCTTCCTTTCCCGAGCATTAAGGATGAGGCTTGGCGTCGGACGGATATTCGTAAGTTAAACACCGACTCATTTTCATTACCACCTAAGAAAAACAACTTTCAAGGCCCACCAAAAAAGGTGTTAAACCCTGGGATTATGGGCGATGAACGCGCTGGGCAAATCGTTTCTGGCGCCTTTGAAA
Source organism: Chloroflexota bacterium (assembly GCA_034189405.1). Taxonomy (GTDB): domain Bacteria; phylum Chloroflexota; class Anaerolineae; order Anaerolineales; family Anaerolineaceae; genus Brevifilum. Next base: position 1,523 of record JAXHUT010000100.1, on the reverse strand, counting down.
CCCAATCCAAATTGAGCCCGGTGCTGGCGCAAAAAGGTGTGATATTTTCAGATTTTCATACGGCTGAAAATAATCATCCCGAGCTGATGACAAAACTTTTAGGACGAGTTGTATCATCAGATGAGGACAAGTTTACTGCTTTAGCTTCGGCTATGGCTAAAGATGGCGTCTTTCTTTATGTCCCTAAAAATGTGGTTATTGAACAACCGCTTTACAGCCTTTATTGGGGCTCAGGGGAGAATACAGCTTTTATTAACCATCTCCTTGTGTGGGTTGAGGAAGGCGCACAAGTCACATTTGTTCATGAGTCTTCATCTCCAAATGGCGATACGGAATCGCAGGTCTTTCATGATGGCATTGTCGAAATTTACGTTGGCAAGCACGCCCGATTGAATTTCGTCGAACTACAATCCTGGGGTAAAAATGTTTGGTCGTTTACACGTGAGCGTGCCCGGGTGATGGGCGATGGTAAACTTGAATGGATTTTTGGGGCGACGGGAACGCATTTGACCAAGAATTTTTCGGATATTGACCTGGTCGAACCTGGTGCAGAAGGGCGGATTTCAGGATTTTATTTTACTAACGGGGAGCAGCACCTGGATCATGATACCCAGCAGAATCATCTTGCGGGTAACACAACCAGCGATCTGCTTTACAAAGGTGCCTTGATGGATGAAAGCCGTTCCGTTTGGCAGGGAATGATCTATGTGGCACCTGGTGCTGATGGGACGGATGGTTACCAGGCAAATCGAAATTTGATTCTCAGTAAGGGGGTCCGAGCGGACTCTATACCTGGTTTAGAGATTTTGGCGGATGACGTTCGCTGTACCCATGGTGCTACCGTAGGTAAGATTGATGAAGATGAGTTATTTTATCTCTACAGCCGGGGAATCCCTGAGAAGGATGCCAGGCAGCTCATTGTTATGGGCTTTTTCGAGCATATCATGAACCGAATTCCATTCGAAGGCATTCAAAACAAGTTTAAAGAAGCAATAATTGAGAAAATGACAAGTGGGTAAACTCAGAATACAATTCATATCATTATCTAATAGAAAACCGTTATCATTTCTGCTACAATAGAGACGTTGGTATTATTAAGGAAAATGTTTAAAGGTTTAATTCTTCAGGAGGATTAATGGCAAGATCACCATTTATGAGACCACCCGATTCGGATCAGCCCTATCAAGTTGGGGATCCAGTCGAAGTTTATTGTGACCATGAGAAAAACGGTGACCGAATTCGTGATTGGGCTCGTGGGATTGTTGTTCAGGTGGACGAAAAAATGGTAGCGGTGCAATTCCGTACGAATGTTTACCTGACGGATGGCTGGATGGTCCCGGACCATATTTTATGGTTCCCCTTCGATTCAAAATTACTTCGTCAAGCAAAAAAGGATTCACCGAGACCTACAGGTTACCAAACCAGTTAAATTAGATATCAATTTGTTTACCAGACACAATGCGACAATATTTACAAAGGAAATATTAAATGACAGATATTGTTTACACTTCTGTGTGTTCGAC
>JAXHUT010000010.1:0-7252 GCA_034189405.1 Chloroflexota bacterium | reverse complement strand
ATTCATACCATTCGCGTGTGAGGAGGTATGGAGTAAGAAGCACGACGGATTTGTCTCAATGGAAAGTTACCCAAAAGTCGATATCTTCTTCTCTGCCGGATGTCAATGAGTTACGGGATAAAGCAGCTCAATTTGAGACGACCCGCATCTTGGATCGGGAAGGTCACTTATTATATGAAATCATCGATCCCAATGCCGGGCGGCGAACTTATGTCTCCCTGGAAGACATTTCGCCTGAATTAATTGCCGCTACGATTGCTACCGAAGATAAAGATTTCTTTACCAACCCTGGTTTTGATTTATGGGCGATGATGCGTGCACTCTTTCAAAACTATACAGCCGGTGAGATTCAATCCGGCGCCTCTACGATAACGCAGCAATTGGCTCGCGCCTTGTTGCTGGACCCTGCAGAAAGATATGAACAAAGTTACGAACGAAAAGCTCGCGAAATTGTCCTGGCTTATAAGATCACCCAGCAGTATTCAAAGGAAGAAATTCTGGAACTGTACCTGAATGAGAATTTTTATGGCAATATGGCATATGGTGTACAGGCTGCTTCTGAGACCTATTTTATCACTTCAGCCGAAGAATTGAATTTATGGCAAGCTGCTTTCCTGGCTGGTTTACCCCAGGGGCCTTCCATTTACGATATTTATACAAACAGAGAGGCGACCTTATACCGGCAGAGGTCAGTTTTGGTATTAATGTACGAGCTGAGTTCTGAACGGGGCTGCATTGACGTTGGCGAGGGCAGACCGCCTGTTTGTGTAACTTATCCGGATGCAACCCAGGCAGGAATTGACCTGGCTAATTATGTTTTCCCTGAACAAAACTTTTTCATGCGTTATCCGCATTGGGTTGTCTATATTAAATCCTTATTGGAAGAGCAATTTGATCCCCAGACCATTTATAAAAGCGGTTTTACAGTTTATACAACACTGGATCCTGATCTTCAAAGCGAGGCTGAACGTATTGTTGATGAACAACTTGCTGCCTTGGTAGAAAATAACGCTTCCAATGGTGCCTTGATGGCGATGGACCCCCAAACTGGAGAGATCCTGGCAATGGTCGGTTCTGCTGATTTTTATGATGATGATATTGACGGGCAGGTGAACATGGTTTTGTCTCAAACCCGCCAACCAGGCTCTGCTATTAAACCACTGACCTATGTGGCAGCTTTTGAGAAGGGTTGGACGCCTGCGACTTTGATCTGGGATGTGCCTACCGAATTCCCGCCGTCTACCGACCCTTTCGACACGAACCCACCCTATGAGCCTGTCAACTATGACGGTAAATTCCACGGCCCGGTTACCCTCCGCTCTGCTTTAGCGAATTCATACAATATTCCTGCCGTTAAAGCCCTCGAGTTTGTTGGCATTTATGATGATCCGGATACGCCTGTAGAAGACGGGTTGATATCTTTCGCCCAACGCTTGGGGATCACCAGCCTGACCCGTAAGGATTATGGTCTCTCCCTGACATTGGGCGGTGGCGAAGTAAGCTTGAAGGAATTAACATCTGCTTTTGCGACATTTGCAAACCAGGGACGTCGATTGCCCAGTGTTGCCATCACGAAAATCGTTGATCACTCCGACAATATTGTCTATGAATATGAACCACCAACGGGAGACCAGGTTGTGCGGGCTGAGCATGCCTACCTGATATCTTCTATTCTATCGGATAAGAGTGCCAGGGTGCCGATGTTTGGCACTAACCCGGTCATCAATCTTGATTTTCCGGCTGCAGTTAAGACGGGTACGACCAATGATTTTCGAGACAACTGGACAGTTGGCTACACCCCCGACCTGGTTGTGGGCGTTTGGGTGGGGAATACGGATTACACGCCCATGGTTAATACCACTGGTCTGACAGGTGCAGGACCCATTTGGGCAGAATTTATGACCTACGCGATTGAAGAAATGGGTGAAGTCAACACCACACCCTTTGCCAGACCAGCCGGCGTTGTCGACCGTGTGATCTGCGCGATCTCAGGGACAGAGCCTTCAGAATGGTGTCCGCAGCAGCGCAGTGAAATCTTTGCTTCTGATCAGTTGCCCAAGCCTAAATCTGAAGATCTCTGGAAAAAAATGACCATCGATACCTGGACAGGATTGCTCGTTTCTGATGAATGTGATCAGTTCACAGATCAGAAATTTGCGATAAATGTTGAGGATGAGTGGGCACAACGTTGGTTAAAAAATGATCCTAAAGGACGTGCCTGGGCAGAAGATATGGGCTTTTCCACGCCATTGTTTTTTGCGCCGGATCGTGTTTGTCGGGCGGACGATCCCCACCCGATCATCGAGTTGACGGGAATAAGTGAGGGACAAACCATCAACACCAGTCCTTTAGAAATCAAAGGCGTGATAACCGCAACGGACAATTTTGATTATTATCAGATTGAATGGGGCAAAGGTACAGACCCGCTGACCTGGGATGTGCTTGTTAGTGAAGAACAATCCCCTCAAGAGGACCACGGCACATTGTACGAATGGGACCTTGAGGAATTAGAAGCGGGTATTTACACATTGAAGTTCTATATACACAGCACAAAAGACACCTATGCTGAGAAACTGGTGACGTTAAATATCCAATTACCAACACCGACACCAACGCAAACACCAACGCCTACACCGACATTGACGTCTACCCCAAGCCCAACGATCACGCCCACAAATATGGATACACCAACACAAACACCTACGCTAACGCCAACACGAACCCAAACAAAAACAAGCCCACCTTCGGAAACGCCTTCAATAACTCCCATAGAGTGATGAGTACTTCTGAGGATTAAACCTTTTTAGAATAAAGCCAATTGTGATGAGCGGTATTCCGGGGGGTCAATTTGAATTTGTTCAATGAATAAATCTCTTGAAAGTAAGGGGTTTGCGTCTAAATCCCTGATGAGGCGAAATTTTATTGCCAGAAAGTCGTGATCCAGTTTTTTAGCTAACAATGGATCACGTTGTTTTTTAAATGCGAGAAGATTTGCCCGACTGCCAGGAAAAACCAGTATCTTTGTCCGGGCTTTTGAGCTGTCTTCTTGGATGTGTTTTGATACAATCGCGGTTGATAATACATGGAAACTGTAGATCGGATTTGTTTCAAGCGCATCAAGCCACAAAATGGGGTCATCACCAAAAGTTTGATAATTCAGCCTTTCCCCCATCTTTTTGAGAATTTCACGAAGTGTGTCAACCTCGGTTTCCCTGATCCCTGGCTTTTCGTTATCTCGTAATTTCCAGAGGTGCTTTTGTTGATCTATTAATGCCGCGTAGGAATCAAGACAATTCAACAAAACTTTATCTTCTGGCGTGAAAAGGCCCGGAAATGCCTGATAAATAAGGCTTTTGACCTCCTGAGCTGAAGTCACTCCCGCTGCTAATAGATGCTTGTGCAGCGTTTCTTCCACACGATCAATTAATGGGATTGATGTGATTGACGGATTCTTAAGCCACCACTCGCCGGTTTCGATTGATGCTTTTCCGCCATCCATTTTTATCAGGAAGTCCCCTTCTGTAAATAGGGCTTCAATCCATTTTTGGGTTTCAGAGGCTGCGTTATTTGGGTTTTGAAGAAAGATATCCAGGGCAAGTTTGTTTTCACCGGCTAAACCTGTGATCGCTGCAGAATGTATTTGGTGATAATTGGCGGGTTCTCCCTTACGGCTCAGGAATTGTCTCACGTTTTGTTGGGCAATTTTCATTGCTGAATGGGGCTTATTATGATGCGTTGGATTTGGATTTTCGTGCCAGTAACACTGTGCTAATTGGTCATCGAGGGAGTGTGAGAAGCCTGATAATGTCAAGCCGGACGTTTCAGCTGCCATCAGGGTTGCTAACAAGAGCATGGGCTCGTTTTCCGCGATCAACCCCCAGAGTTTTAGATCGGGGTGGCGGTAATCCTTGAAGGCATCGAAGACACCCGTTAATGCCTTGGTGTGCCAGTTCCAATCATAACGTTGACGAGAAAGCACACTCCGAATGGGGGATATTGCCGCTTGCCCCCAAACCCATCCCGTCCACAATGCTGAAAGGGTCCAAAAAGCCTGGTTCGGTCTGGGAACCGCGGATAAGATTGCAGAAAAGAAGGATTTACCAGGTTGTGGGGTCAGCTCTCTGATGCGGCCAGGAAATAAGGATATCCCTGGGCTTTTAATTTCTGTATCATCCCAAATCTGAAGGGGGATTGGGGTTGGAATGACCTGCCAGGTTTTAATGGACTCTTCGAGTACCTGCCAAAGGTTTCGCTCTTGATAAACACCGGGAATCACGATTTGGCGGGGACGATTGCGAGGAGAGGGGTGCGCCCATAAAGTGTTGCCCCGGTCGGCAGCTGAAAGAATTAACGCGATTAATAATTCACGACGCCGAGGGCTTTGTTCCAGGCTGTCGAGCCGATTAATAATTGTTTGCAGGACGATTAGTGGGCGGGCTGGATAAGCGTTGAGGGCGTTAATGACCTGGGATCGCATCTTATCATCTCGCCCCACGATTCTGTTAAGGGCACGAGCTTGATGTAATTGAACGGGCGGTAAATCATCCAAAAAATCCTTATATTCGGATGAAATTTTCTGCTCACCAACAGCACCACAATAAGGACATTTGACTTGTGCTGCAAAAGGGTGATCAGACCCTTTCTCCCAAAGGAATGAATCGGCTTCAATTTGACGTTTGCAATCTGCACAAGTGACCTGGTAAAGCCCGCGGATATAGGGTTCCATGCGTTCATCCCCTTTGGGCGTGATTGCCAGGTCTTGTAACGCAGCAATCAATTCTTCTTCTTGGGGTGCGCTGGCAATAATTTCCAGCATAAAAGCATGGATGGGGTTATTGACGGTGACCAGCACTTGAAATCCTTCAGATGCAATTTCTATGGGAACTAGGGGATTAAAACCAAAGGGATCAAGTACCCAATCCCCCGGCGAGAGAAATTTTTGGCACCATTCACTCACCATGCCGCCAGGAATTGGTGGTAAAAACCGACCAAGCGGCAATTCGGGGAATGAACCTCTGCCGGGGATGTAAGGTATGTCCATCGAAACCTTCTTTATAAGTCGAGCGTCCGATGAGGGAAATGCGCTTCTCGATACTAAGGGCTTGAAGACAAACTTTTCCTGCGTTCAGTCTTTAAGCTTGAGGATATGAACTTGATAGGGTTTGATTTTCAACAATTCTTCTAACTTTGTTTGGTTGTCGAATAGTGAAATCCAGGTCCCTTCAGGTAACTGGTAGGTCAATTGACGACTGCTGAAATTCAAAATAACTAAAATTTGATCCGAATTGTATTGCCTGATGAAAGCAAGGATATGCTTGGGGTCTGAAATTGTAGGGATGAAATCGCCGTGTTGCAAGGCGGGTTCGTTTTTTCGGATTTGGATGATATTTTTAACGAAATTTAAGATTGAATCAGGTTTGGATGTTTGTTTTTCGACATTTCTTTGGGGAAAATTGGCATTGACTGGCAGCCAGGGGTCCGATTTGGAAAAACCGCTATTATCGTTATCATTCCATTGCATAGGGGCGCGGCAGCCATCTCTTCCTTTGAAAATTGGCCAGAACGTCTTTCCGATGGGATCTTTTACATCCGACTTTTTCCTGATGGGAATGTCTCGCATACCGATCTCTTCACCATAGTAAAGAAAAGGGGTGCCTTTTATCGTCAATAACATTGCAGCAGCCACTTTTGCTCGCCTGTCATCCTCGCCAAAGCAATAGCGGGTGGCAGTACGAGGCATATCGTGGTTGCTGAGAAAGCTATTTGGCCAGGCTTTACCTGATAAAGCCTGATACCATTCTTGCGCAGACGTTAAGAATCTTTTAGGATGCCAACGATTTTCCGCAAACTTAAAATTAAAGGCGGCATGTAACTTGTCTTCACCGCAGTAATCAGCCGTTTGCTGTGTATCAGCCAGGAAGGTCTCTCCGACAGCGTAAGCTTGATCATATTGATCTAAGATATCACGAATGTCCTTCAGCAAGGGCAGCATCTCCGGTTGACTGACATCATAAATATGCTCCTGGCGGTCAAAAGCGCGGACGCCAAATTTTGGCGGGTTATCTCTCAGTTCAGGGTCCTTGAAGTAGGCATTAAAAACATCAAGTCGAAAGCCATCCACACCTTTGTCAAGCCAGTAGCGAAATACATCGAGCATTTCCTGACGAACGGTCGGATTTCGCCAGTTCAGATCAGGTTGTTCTTTATAGAACATGTGGTAGTAGTATTGGTTCAGGTTGGGATCGAACTCCCAGGCAGACCCACCAAAGATGGCTTGCCAATTGTTGGGCGGGTCGCCATTTGGTTTGGGGTCTTGCCAGAGATACCAATCATGGTAGGGATTATCTTTAGATTTTTTAGATTCGAGAAACCATGGGTGTTGATCGGAAGTATGGTTGAGCACTAAATCCAAGATGATGTGGATATTTCGACTTCTGGCATCCTCTATCAATTGTTCAAAATCAGCCATCGTGCCAAATTTTGGGTCGATATCCCTGTAATTTGCGACATCGTAACCAAAATCGACATCTGGCGAAGGGAAGATCGGGGAAAGCCAGATCGCATCAATTCCCAGGGATTGGAGGTAATCAAGTTTTCTAATAATCCCTTGCAGGTCGCCAATACCGTCATTATTTGAATCCGCAAAAGAACGTGGATAAATTTGGTAAATGATCCCATCACGCCACCATAAAAATTTCTCAGTCATTTTAATCCTCCGCTCGAAAATTATGATCTATTAAATTATAGTAGGGAATTGTCTTTTCGTAAAATCAACCTGGATATCAAATTGGTTTCACAGGTGTTTCTGCTTATATTTTTGATTATCTTTAAGTATTTTAACAAAAAGGGAATCTGAGTTCTTGCGGTAAATGGGTGCGCTAAAATGTTGTAGAAACCCCCAGCGTCAAGATTTACTGCCAATGCCATTCGGGCATAAGTGCCTCAAACCACAAGCGATATTTCTTATCTTTGGTCCTCTGGCGGTAGGTCTGAGGTTGGTACAGTTAACCCTTCAGGCGACTACGGAATATTATCACTTGCCCTATTAGGTCATGAAGTCTTTCCTTTCAAATTAGGCAGCCTGAAGGCTGCATTCCGCGATGTGGGACGTCCTTTGCAATGTCCGGAGTGCGGGCCCTGCCCAGAGCTTGAAAAGCGTGAGGGTCAGTCCGCAGAAACCACTATGAGGTGAGGGTGCCCGTCCCTGGTATCTTTTTTTGTAGAGGGGCTGAGCGCTCTGGGAGCCCCAGAG
>JAXHUT010000001.1:0-2735 GCA_034189405.1 Chloroflexota bacterium | reverse complement strand
TTTGGATCTTGCTGGTGAAAATATCAACAGCGGCGTTTTTCTGGGCGGCGGGCTTGTCCTTTTAGGGCTGTTTGTTGTTTTCAGTAGGTTATTATTCTCTGACGGACAAAAAAAGCCGCGGATCGAAGAAAGGGAAACACCGCCTGTAGAAAAGATTTCTAAAAATGCGGTTGTTGAAGAAGCAGCTCCGGAAGTTGTTACTCACGACTTGGAAAGCCTTGAAGAAACAATTGCGCCTGTAGATGAAGCGCTGGGATTTTCAAAAATAGATTTTAAAGGTGCAGGTGAGGTCTTTATTGAAATGGCTGAGAATGACTCACTGAACATTGAGGGAGATCAAAAATTGGTTGATAAGGTAAAAACCGAAGTTCGTGATGGGGTGCTGTTAGTGACCTTCCCATCAGGCGAAACGGGTTGGAAGGGATTGATGGGAATCGGTAAAGAAAGCCGCCTTCGGTATTTCATCACAGTGAAGGCATTGGATGAGATCAGTCTGGATGGGGCTGGCAGTATACATTCGGATAAATTAGAGGGTGAAAACTTAAAGATTCACCATGCAGGATTGGGTAAGATCCTTTTTAAAGAGTTTCAATATCAGAATTTAGATGTCGAATTAACCGGACTGGGAGAGATTGAGATCGAAGGTGAAGTTCAGACACAGGCTGTGCATATCAGTGGTGCAGGCGCCTATAAAGCGGATCGCTTAAAAAGCCAGGAAGCGGATGTTATCCTTACTGGCGCAGGGACATCACAGGTTTGGGTCGAAAAGAAACTTATTGCAAGTTTAACGGGTGCTGGAAGCATAAAGTACAAAGGTACGCCTATCCTCGAAGAATCGAAAACTGGTTTGGGGAATATTGGTCCCATCACGCAATAAGGCGGCTGCGGCATGATATTTACGCTTACACCCAATCCAAGCATTGATCGATCCCTAACGATCCCACAAATTCAGTTCAACAGCGTATTGCGCAGTCAGAAGACACGTTTAGATTGGGGTGGCAAGGGTTTTAATGTTTCAAGGTCACTTCAGCAATTTGGTGTTGATACAACTGCCATCGCCTGGGTGGGTGGTGGGTCGGGGAAAATGCTGGCAGATGGACTTCAAAGTTTGGGAATCCAGACGGATTTTGTTTGGGTTGATAATGATACACGCACCAATACACGCATTGATGAGGTGACGGGAGATTGGTATATTAAAGTTAATGAGCCTGGACCGCCGATTACCCAGGATGATATCAAGCAATTGTTTCAAAAAGTTGAAGGCTATGCAAAAAAGGATGATATTTGGGTGCTTTCCGGAAGTTTGCCGCCGGATGTCCCATCGGAGTTTTATGCGGATTTGATCCGATTGTTTAAATCCCGAGGTGCTAAGGTCTACCTTGATACAAGCGACTCCGCGCTGCGTTATGCCTGCCAGGCAAGTCCGTTTTTGGTAAAGCCCAATCCAAGCGAGGCGGGGACAATTGTTGGGTTTGAAATTGAAGATCAGGAAGATGCCAAGCGTGCAGCATTGCCTTTTTTGCGTATGGGAATTGACTATTTAGCCCTGACCATGGGACCGATGGGATTATTGTTTGCTAGCCAACACGAGATGATCTATGCTAAACCACCCAAGATTAATGTCAAGAACGAATCTGGAGCGGGTGATTCTTTGTTAGCAGCGCTCATCTATGGGCAAACAAAAGGGTGGGAACCCGTTGAGATTGCGCGTTGGGCGGTCGCGACGGGTGCCGCTGCCGCAGAGACAGAAGGGGTCAGCGAGTTTGATATTTCCCGAATTCAGGAGATCCTCCCTGAGGTTGAGTCGAAGATCATTAATGTGATGTGATTTCAATGACGAGGTTTGGAAATTTAGGTTGTTGTTTCAGGGACAGGAGAGCCTAAAACGTCATACTTCTCATGCAACCTGGTTCCCACCGTCTCCCTGTGAAGGGAAGAAGAATTAAAGCCCCTTCCTTGTTAGAGAAGGGATTCAGGGTTAGGTAAAAAATTGGGGTTTAGACGTCAATCATTGAGACGTTACGTGGCTGAAACAAGCAGACTACTTAATGTGCGTCAGGGATGGAAAGCCAGCATTCTAATATCTAGTACTTTAAATATTCGATGACAACCTACCCCCTGCCCCCTCCCTGAAGGGAAGGGGTTTAAAGTCCCTTCCTTTTAGGGAAGGGATTTAGGGTTAGGTAAAATATTGGGGTTTAGATGTCAATGAGATACAGTTACATGGCTGAAGTACGCAGCCCAATCTTCCCCCATCCAGCATTTCGAAAATTCCGATTGAAACCTACCCCCTGCCCCCTCCTGTATAGACCGTGTATAGACCGGAGAGATAGGTAACCTATGTGCCCGAACGACTGTAACCCATGTGTCCGGTCTATACACTCTCCCTGAAGGGAAGGGGAACAACAACATGGCAAAAACAGCAGTAAGTTTCAACCGTTTCAATTCCTTATAGGTAGGCTATTAACTATTGATGCAAATGATGAAACAGACCGACTTGGCGTTGTTTCAATTCCTTATAGGTAGGCTATTAACTCTTTGAGATGCCTTGTAAGCGTTTTCCTATCACAGTTTCAATTCCTTATAGGTAGGCTATTAACCTGGTATCGGCAGTCCAACAGCCTTAATTTGTTTCAGGTTTCAATTCCTTATAGGTAGGCTATTAACGGTGATATAGTCGAAGGTGATAGCGCGCTTGATAAAAGTTTCAATTCCTTATAGGTAGGCTATTAACT